>CAKZPK010000105.1 GCA_937139035.1 uncultured Crocinitomix sp.
TGGTTGGTCAGCAAGGTCTTTTGGTGGACTAAAATCAATATTAGAGTGTTTACTTTTAATAAACTCGCGCGTTGCTCTAAACACTGCCGAAGCAATAATTTCTTGCCCATACGCCGAGTTTAAATAACGACCCTCTGATGTATTTGTAATAAAACCACATTCCACTAAAACTGTTGGCATTTTTGTATGCTTAAGTACTTGTAAAGAATGTCCAATATCTGCAGCAGTCTTTACTCCCCGGCTTTTACGCCCTGCTCTAGATGTAAATTGTTTTTCAATTAATTGCGCCCATTTATAAGATGATTTGGCATCATAATTATGAATATGTGTCTCTGTTCCTGAAACTGCAGAATTTGGGCTACCATTAATATGAATACTCAACATATAATCCACATTATTGTTATTCGCCATATCAACCCGCTCATCCAAAGTTGGATAAACATCTGATTGTCGGGTATACATAACATTAACATTAGACAAGTTATAGGTTAGATATCCTCCAATTTTCATGGCGATTTCTAAAGCAATATCTTTTTCCTGCATCAAAGTATCCGTTAATGGCAAATGCCCAGGGTCTTTTCCACCATGACCTGGATCAATCAAAATGGTGACACTCGTTTTATTGGCAAAACTTACACTTGCTACAAAAAGGATTAATATGGAGAAAATATGCTTCATTCTATTCTTAGGTGGTTATCAACGCTCTAAAATTATAATTTGTTTTCAAGCGATTTATCGTCATCTTTACGTTTAATTCAACTCTTGTTGTTTATAACTAGTTATGATAGGTGAGATCAAGTATCAGGCCATTTGGGCTAAAGGCTACATTTTATTGGGTGTTTTATTCGGTTTGCTTTTCATTTTTGGAGGCATCATTTTGGAGGATTACACCGTTATGTTGAATGTTATTGCAGCCGCCATAGTAATTTATTATGGCTATACCATGTTAAAACAACCTTATGCTAAATACAACGATAAGGAAATTAAAGTTTTTGGGTTTTTAGGATCTGTTCGTAAACACTACCAATTCGATAACACTGATGCTATTGAAATTAAAGAAAATCGACTCTATCTTGCAGGGCGAAAACTGCAAATAAATTCTTGGATGGTGGACAAACAAGATTGGCAACGTTTATTAGCATTTTTTAATGAAGATGAGGCTTTTTTGAACGAATTGGAAGGGTAAAGCTGAGTAATAAAATACTTTATTGAACATCATACTTAATTTTCATAATTAAGCCAAAGCCCGCATCAACTCCATTCTATCCGTCATTACTTTTATCAAACAATATAAAATCAGCATAATATTTCTCAAGATTAAATTCCTTGATTGAATCTCTAGCATTTTTCAAAAAACTAGAATATTGTTCATCACTCATTTCATGAAATTCAACTATTCTTTGATGAAATTCTTTAGTATTTGAGCAAAAGAAACCATTGATTTCATTTTTAATTACCCTATTGTTCTCAGGTAAATCTGTGCCAAGCACTGGCACACCATTATTCAAATATTGTTTCGCCTTAATCCCTGATTTTGAGCGTTGTATTTCATTATCAATTAGTGTTGCAATTCCTATGTCAAATGACATTATTTTATGTTGCAACTCGGCTTCGTTTAGCCAGTTAATTTTAGCTGGAATCTCCAATTGAATGTTTTTGTTCTTATTAAAATATTTTTTTACGAATTCTTCATCCTTAGCATGGGTAACACCTAAAAGAATGAATTTACATTCAAAATTCAATTGGTTAATGGCGGGAAAAACAATTTCAATCATGCTTTTTTTGTGATCACCAGCAAAACCACCAACCCAACCAATTGTAAATATGTCACTTTTTTTTTGCTTAATTATCTTCATGTCTGGAGTGGGAGAAGTTGTAATTAAAATTGTACTGTTGAACCGCGACAAATGATTAGAAATTTCTTGACTGCCTAAACTTAGGCGCGCACACTTTTTTGCAAAAAAATAGATAGAATTTGGTCTACAATAAAGGTAATCTGCATCATCTAAATCATAAACTGTATCTTTTTTTCGTACTATTACTAATAACTTAAGCAAGGTCGAATAAATGAAATTTGAATGTACCCTTTGAATTACAATTACTGATTTTTCTTTTCGAAAAAACAAAGCTGAGCAATATGACTTAATGAATGAAAACATTCTTTTCCTATCATATCCTGGAATTATCAAAGTACTTTTAACCCCGTAATTTTTCTTAAAAAAATTCAACGGGTATTTAGCCCGATAACGCACGCTTGGAGCATCCAAATTGTAATAGGTAAACCAATAAATATATTTAACATTACTCATGCCTTGCGCCAATAAATTGCCTCGTTATCTATTTCAATCATCAGTTCTTCACAATTAATTTTCATTCGATAATCATCAACAGCTGCCTTACAAAATGGAAACGCATTATAATCATCAATAATAACAAATCCTCCAACAGATAATTTAGGATATAAGTGTTCTAATGCTATTAAGGTTGATTCATATAAGTCCCCATCTAAGCGCAATAATGAAAGATTCTTAACCGGTGCAATGGGTAGGGTGTCTTTAAACCAACCACTAAGAAATTGTACTTGTTTGTCCAACAACCCAAATATTCTAAAATTATTTTGAACCTCTTCCAAGGAACACGTCAAAATTGGACGATTATACAAATCAATTCCTTCATCTGCAGGGTAGGATTTTGAATTTGGCTTGGGTAAACCTTTAAACGAATCTGCAAGCCAAACAGTTTTATCTTTAATTCCTAGCTCCTTTAATAAGGCTCTCATAAAAATAGTTGCTCCGCCTCTCCAAACACCCGTTTCTATAAAGTCTCCCTGTATGTTATCTTTTAAAATAGTGCGAATACAATCCTCAATATTATTGAGACGATTTAAACCGATCATTGTAAACGCGTTTGATGGCCAATCATAACCATTGAGTCTTTCCTGCTTATCGACATATTTCATTTTCGTAATTGCAAAATTTCTCTTTTTTAGAATCCTGTGTATCGGGTACAAGAAGGAGGTTTTCCAATTTGGTTTTACGATCTCCAGCGGATGGTATTCGTACCTACCAATATTTGAATAATCAATGAGTGTTTTTTTCAGTAATTCAATGTAGGAACTATGGGTTATAAATTTAATCTAAATAAATGCGTCGTTTTATCTAACACGTTTATGAAGTTAAATTAGTTGGGTTTATAAGAAGTATAATAAATAGAATGACAGACAATTAGCTAGTCTCTCGATCTCGATAAAGTGCCAAGCTATAAAAAAGCCCGAAAATCGTTACCCCAGCCTGAGTTTCAATAAAGTCTTGAAAGAGGCATGAAATAATCAAGCTTAACAATACCATTATCATAAAATAATCTTTGGTTTTGATCTCGAAAAATGGCCATACCAACAGCAGTATAAATAAAATAAGCCCTACAATTCCTAAACCAACCCAAATGGTTAAAAATTGATTGTGCGAACGGTGTTGATGTTCTTCCGTTAATCTTGAATTCATTCGTGCATACTGATCTGTAAAAGCCTGAGGCACATCCCCAGCCCCTACTCCAGCAATCCAATGATTTTCAATTATGCCAACTGCGGCTTTTAGATGTTCTATTCGCTGAATCAATGAATGTCCGTTAGGATCTCCGCCTTCAGAATAAATGCGGTATTCCATTAAAAAAGCATTAAGCCTAGTAATAACTCCTTTATTCATTTGAACACCTGTTTGTCCATTTTCTATGCGTTGTATTTCATCATCAGACAACGCTGCTAAACCCATTGAATCTTTTCGCAAATGTTTTGATGTTAAAAAGCGAATTAGTGTGCCATACATTGGCTGTCCTTTATTGTCTAAAGAATCATACGGAATTGCTGAACGCTTTTCCCATTCTTGCATTAACTCTTCTTGACTGACATAGAGCCAAACAAATTCGCCATTTTCAATTTGCGTATTGAGTGTGTCGTGATAATAAGGATTGTTATTTACAGTATACAAATCAAGCTCACTAAAAGGAACATGCTTACATGTATTCAATTGTTGTAATGTATTGTATCCCAAAACACCAACAATTACACCGCCCAAAATAGCTACAGTTAATGCCGTAACTTTTAATTTTTTCGACTTCATTTTAAAGACAAAAAAGAAAACAACAAAAACACTCAATGCTAAGAATAATATATAGCCATTAATTATTTGCGACTTGTATAAATAGAACATATACCACCCTAATAAAACAAGCCATAACACTACTTTAAACTTCTTTTTATAGATTAAAAATATGCAAACAAAAACAGCAAAATTAATGAGTACAGAAAACCGCACATGCGATATGAACACGGACATCTCTCGAATGTCATGAACATTTTCTAGCACATAATTATAGCGGATATAATTATAAACACTGGTGTACAGAACAATTCCTAAAAACACATATAGCAAGAAATAGAAATGCTTTTTTTGCAAGGGCTCAGAAGTTGCCATTACTAAAGGAATAACGATAAAAGGAAGCTTTACTCTAAGATCTTTAAATCCATAACCTACATCATCACTCCACAAAAGTGAAATAGCAAGAAAAAAATAGATAGCAACAACTAACCAAACGGTTTTCTTTTCTTTAAATTTTTGCCAATAGGAGTTAAAGTCAGCTTGAATAAGCCAATTCGAAATAATCCAAATTGCTCCGATACTCATTAAAACGTTGGAAAGGGCGATTCCGACGGTAAGAATAGTTAAAGCAGTGATTCTAAGGTATAAATGGGCTGGTAAGCGAAGCCATTTATCGAACATTGGTTAGTTTTCTAGATTCAACACTTTTTTATAACGCGACAAATCGTTTAATATTTCAATTCCTTCAAGAATAAATTCATCTTCGACTAAGCCGTGCTTTAATCTGCCTTTTTGATAATAATAGCGACCGATTAATTCATCTTCTAAAAGTGGAATCAATTCGCTTTTATATTTAATCAAATCATTCTTTTTTGAAGGCTTTAATTTATCCATTAAAGCTTGAAACTCTGCTTGCGCTTCACTATATGAATCTTCATCTTGCGCAGCTTCTTCCAATTTTTCCATTAACTGTAATGACACTGTTGTATATTCAAAATCTTGCGCTAGCACAAAATTTGAAAAGTCTTGATAAATTTCATCTGTTACTTTAAAAGCTTGTGGTTCTGCAATTTTATCATGCGTACGTTGAAATTTTGTAGCGTAGTTAAAAAGAATATTTCTCAATACAATTGTTCCTGTTAACACAGAATATTCTTTATCTGGAATACGCACATCTGGCTCAACTCCTCGTCCATCAATCACCTCACGCCCATTTAATGTTTTAAACTTATTCAACAAAGAATCAGAAATCTCATCAACATTGTATCCCGCTTCGCGATTTGAATAATCTAATTTTTGAATACAACGGCCACTAGGTGTATAATACTTAGCAATTGTCACTTTTAGTTTCGCGTTATATTTTAAATCAAGCGGACGTTGAACTAACCCTTTACCAAATGAAGTTTGACCAATAATTACTGCGCGGTCCAAATCTTGCAAGGCGCCCGACACGATTTCACTCGCAGATGCTGAATTTTCATCCACCAAAACTACCAACGGAATTTTTAAAGCCATTGGACGCTCACGTGCTGTGTAGGTTTTATTCACTTCAGAATCTCTTCCTCTAATAGAAACAATTTCTGTTCCTTGCTCAACAAACATATTTACGATTTTAACCGCCTCAACAACCAATCCACCTCCGTTGCCTCGCAAATCGAAAATAAGTTTTTTCATTCCTTGCTTATTCTCCAAGTCTTGATATGCACCTTTTACATCTTGTCCAGCAGTTTTTGTAAATGAGCTTAATTTGATATAACCAACATCCTCACTTACCATTCCGTAATAAGGAACTGGGCTAAACTTAATTTCTTCCCGAACTAACTTGGCTGTAATTGTGTTTCCATCTCTATCTACCTTGACGATTAATTCTGTCCCCGGCTTTCCTTTCAGTTTATCAGACACCTCACTTGAGGTCAAATTTTCAACACTTTTTCCATTAATTTCAAGAAATACATCTCCTGCTAATAAACCTGCCTTTTGTGCTGGAAATCCTTCATGCGGATCAACAACCATTACCGTTTCATCTTGCTGACGAATGATTGCTCCAATCCCACCATATTGTCCGGTAGACATGAGCTTATAATCCTCAATTCGAGATTCAGGAATATAGGTTGTATATGGATCCAATTCATACAACATAGCATCAATTGCCGCTTTCATTAAAGCACCTGGGTTTGGCTCATCAACATAGTTTAAATCCACTTGTTTATAAACCAACTCAAATAATTCTAGATTCTTTAGAATTTCAAAATCGGCGTTTTGTTGCTCTTCCAACTCAGGTTGCGCTTGCAAATTGAAAGCGAAAAAGCACCCTAATATTATTAATGTATACCTCAATTTTCTCATAATTCTTCTTTCGACTCGTTGCTCAGCACACGGCTCAATTCCTTTAAAATTAGTTTTATTTTCTCTTCGATTGTTGCGAAATCGGGGTTTTCTTTTCCATTATAGATAAAAAATAATGCCAAACTTTTGCCCTCGGCTTTTATCTTTTCCTTAAATGGCATTCTATTTTGTCGATATGCCTCGCGCATTAGTCTTTTAATACGATTGCGATCACTCGCTTTTTTGATACGCCTCTTTGGAACAGACATTACTACTTTAAGTGGTTGCTCATCTCTAAATTCTACCGCAATATATTTCAATAGAATGGGATATTTTTTGAGCATATTTCCTTCTGCAAAAATCTTATCAATGATTTTTCGGCTAGTTAATCTTTCCGATTTTTTGAAGGTTAATTTCACTTTTAGTATTTAGTATTTAGTATTTAGTATTTAGTATTTAGTATTTAGTAGGAAGACGCCACTTTCATAATGAAGTTGGACAGATTCAGCAAATCAGTTATTGATCTTTCTTTTTTAACTCGGCAGCTGCCTTTTCTAATTCGGTATAAAAATCAGCACCATAAACACGAATTAAAGGTTCTTTTAAAAATTTATATACCGGAACGCCTAATTCCTCACCTAGGGTACACGCATCTTTACAAATTGGCCAACGATCGTAATTAAGCGCGGTGAATGATTTGAATTTTCTGGCTCTTATTGGATACAAATGACAAGAAATTGGTTTGTTAAAGCTGATTTTCTCATCTCGATAAGCCTGTTCAACAGAACATTTCGTAATTCCTTCGTCATCATAAAACACAAAAGCACACTCGGCGCCTTTTACCAAGGTTGTAACAGGTTCATTTTCCTGATCCATATAGAAAACACCAAGTCTTTCTACACTGTCCAAACCTTCAGGAGTCATGTATGGCTTAATGGCGTCAATATTATCTTCAAGTAAACTTACCTCCTCGGTTTTTAAAGGTGCGCCATCATCTCCTTCAATGCAGCAAGCACCTTTACAAGCGCCTAAATTGCAAACGAATTCTTTTTCAAAAATTTCCTCCGAAACCAATTTATCTCCAATTTCTATAATCATGTCCATCTGTAATTAAGGATTGTATTTGACTAAACTCAATTCAACCGATACAAAGATGGTAAGAAAGTTGGTTTAACCCGAATTATGTATTAGAAAAGTCCCTATCAGATTTTTTTCCTGTAGAGTTTACGAAATCCATTATTTGATTTTAAATAATAGATAGATCCATTAAAAATCTGAATATTTTCGGCAAAAGGAATATCATTTAGCTGGACAAAATCTTCCAATTGACCATTGGTGAGGTTTATTTGACTTACCGAATAAATTCCTTTATAAAAGTGCAATAAATAGAAGTTGTTTCGCATCTTATCCATTACAACTGTTCTTTCTCCGCTTTTAGCCTTTCTCTCCAAATTTGTTTGCAATAATTGATTCCCATTTTTATTGAAGATATGGAGAGAATCAAAGCACAAATCAAATGCGAGAATATGATCATTAACTTGGAAAGATTG
>CAKZPK010000106.1 GCA_937139035.1 uncultured Crocinitomix sp.
ATTCTTTTTCCATTAAGGCAGCTTGAGCTCCATAAAAGTGATACATTGAATCATCAACATCTAAAATATCTCCATATTTCGCCGCACCTAATAATCCAGCCATTGCAATGTCATATTTTTGCTCGCCGTATGCAGTAATACCTTGGTTCGCCAATAATGATCTCCACATATTAGCATAATCATTCACTTCATCAACATATCGTCCCTTTACATCAACTTCTTTTGATTTCTTCAATGCAGTAAAACCTTCCTCAACAACATTCTTTATATCTAAACCAGGAAAAGCTGTAGAATCCATTCCATAAGCCATACCTACTCCAATGTTAATTTTTCCAATATACATTTGGCGTTTAGCTTCGTCATTCGATTTAGGTTCAACGTTAACCGCTTTGTCAATATATGCTTTAGCTTCAAGAATGTTTTTCACAGCGCTCTCGGCGTCTTTTGCTCCAAGATTGGCTTCATACTCTTTATATGCTAATGCAGCATTTGTTATGTGGTTTTTTTGACTAAATCCAACAGAAGCAACAAAAGCAAGACTCAGTGTTAATACGATTTGTTTCATTTTATTTTTGTTTATCATTTTTTAATAGATGCAGAATCAGTTTTGATTCCATACGACACAATCCAATATTTGTGCCATAGTACAAAAATACTTAAAGACATTGATATTTTCAAAGATCAGTTAAGGTATTGAGTAAAAGTTATCTGATTTTGCCCTTTTCGTAATCAATTTTGATTAAACGGAGTTAATTTGTAATTTGACCAGATGAAGTTTTTAGTATTTGTCATTCCGTTTATTTTTATTTCCTTAACCTCAAGAGGGCAAAGCTTTGAACCTGGAGAGAGTTATTTAGATGAGAATGCATATGTAGAATATCTAGCCGGTAATTTACCCATAATAATTTCAGTACCACATGGAGGATATTTAGAGCCTGATTCAATTCCTGATCGAGATTGCGACGATTGCTTATACTTCCGTGACAGTTATACTCAAGAATTGTCATTTGGTTTAAGAGAGGCTATTTATGATAAAACGGGTTGCTACCCGCACATGGTTATTAATTTATTACATAGAAAAAAATTTGATGCAAATCGCTCAATCGAAACTGCAGCAGACGGTAATCCCCTTGTAGAAAACTCTTGGCAGGCATATCATGATTTTATAGATTCTGCCAAAACAGCTGCAGTTGAGGCTTATGGACGGGCTTTGTTTATTGATATGCACGGGCACGGGCACGACATTGAACGAATTGAATTAGGGTATTTATTTACAAAAACTGAGTTGCAATTGTCTGACGAAGAATTGAACACAACAGAATTAATAAACGAAACAAGTATCAAACAATTGATTAGTGACAATATTGGAGAACTAACCTGTAGTGAATTGTTACGTGGTGATCAAAGTTTAGGCTCTTTATTACATGCGCAAGGCTTTCCATCTGTTCCAAGCAATGCAATTCCTGCGCCACTTGGAGAAGAACCTTATTTTTCTGGCGGATACAACACCATTCAGCATGGATCAAAATATGGCGGTTTTGTTGATGCTGTTCAGCTAGAGTTTCATTCAGAGGTGAGATGGGATGAAAGCTTGAGGCTTGAATTGGCAGACAGCTTGGCCACTACCTTGATTCAATATATTAATATGCATTATAATAATGAGTTTGCAACCTACTTCTGCTCATTACCTGACCTTGACATTGAAAACATTGCAGCAAATGACTTAGTTATTTATCCTAATCCTTCAACAGGTATTATTAAATTGCCTAAACACTTAAATGGTGCGTTTAGTGTTTACAACATAAAAGGAAGCATTGTTTTTTATCGTCAGATTAATGGCAGTTCAAAAATGGATATTAGTCATTTGGAAGAAGGAATTTATTTTATCTGTTTTACAAATTTGGTTGGTGAACCAACTGTTTGCAAAATTATAAAACAATAAAAAAAGGCTGACCCTGTTTAAACAGAATCAGCCTTTGTATAATTAGTATTAATTATCTATTCTTCTTCAGAAGCTCCGCCTTCATCAGTTCCCTCTGCTTCATTCGTTACATCAGTACCTTCGGCATTTTCAACAACAATTGGATTTCCCTCTTCATCTAACTCTACTTCATCCTCTTCATCTCTATCGCGGTAAACCTTAGCTACTGCAGCAATTTCATCACCGCCTCGTAAACTAATTAACTTCACCCCTTGTGTTGCACGGCCCATTACTCTTAGCGCATCTACGTGCATTCTAATTGTAATCCCTTTTCGAGTAATAATCATTAAATCATCATCATCCGTTACATTTTTCATAGAGATTAATGAACCAGTCTTATCTGTAACGTTAATGGTTTTAACACCTTTTCCGCCACGGTTAGTGATTCTGTAGTCAGAAACAGAAGAACGTTTACCATATCCATTGCTAGATACTACTAATACGTTTGCCTCATCATTTTCAACAGCAATCATCCCAACTACTTCATCTTTATCGTTTGCTAAAGTAATTCCACGAACACCAGATGCAGTACGTCCCACGAAACGAACTTTCTCTTCGTTAAATCGGATCGACTTACCTGACTTCAATGCCATCATTATTTCGTTGGTACCATTCGTCAACTTCGCTTCTAACAACTCATCTCCTTCACGAATTCCAATAGCATTAATACCATTAGTACGTGGTCTTGAATAAGCCTCAAGTTTCGTTTTCTTAATAACACCCTTCTTAGTACACATTACGATATATTTATCTTCAATGTACTCAGGATCTTTAATGTCTTTAACATTAATAAAAGCCTTAATCGAATCATCTTGTTCGATATTGATCAAGTTTTGTAATGCCCTACCTTTTGCTCCTTTACTTCCTTCTGGAACTTCAAAGATTCGCATCCAGAAACATTTTCCTTTCTCAGTAAAGATCAACAACCAATTATGGTTTGTTGCAACAAATAGGTGCTCTAAGAAATCTTTATCTCTTGTTGCGGATCCTTTTGCTCCAACTCCACCTCTACTTTGTACACGATACTCATCTAAAGATGTACGTTTGATGTAACCTGCATGTGAAATAGTAATAACAACTTCGTTATCAGGGATTAAATCCTCAATACGCATTTCATTGGCAGAGTATTCAATAACTGAACGGCGCTCATCACCATATTTGTCTCTTACATATTGCAACTCATCTTTAATGATTTGCATTCTACGCTCTTCATTTGCTAAAATATCTTTCAAGTCAGCAATTGTAATCATTAAAGCGTCATATTCAGTTCTTAACTTGTCTTGCTCCAGTCCAGTTAATTGTCTCAATCGCATTTCTACAATTGCTCTTGACTGAATTTCACTCAAGTCAAAACGACCAATCAGCTTCTCTCTTGCTTCTTCAGGACTTTTTGAACCACGAATTAATTTAATTACTTCATCAATATTATCAGATGCAATAATTAACCCTTCTAAGATATGTGCGCGGTCTTCCGCTTTTCTCAATTCAAATTGCGTTCTTCTAACAACAACTTCATGTCTATGATCTACAAAATGTACGATCATGTCCTTTAAGTTCAACACTTCCGGACGCCCCTTAACAAGCGCAATATTATTAACTGGAAATGAGCTTTGTAGCGCTGTGTATTTAAACAACTTATTCAATACTACATTAGGAATTGCATCACGCTTTAATTCGTAAACAATTCGCATCCCATTTCTATCCGATTCATCACGTAAATCAGATACACCAGTAATTTTCTGGTCATTCACCAAGTCAGCTGTTTTCTTAATCATGTCAGCCTTATTCACTTGGTAAGGAATTTCTGTCACAATAATTGCTTCTCTTCCTTCTCTAATCTCTTCAATAACAGCTTTAGCACGCATAATTACACGGCCACGACCAGTACGAAAAGCATCTTTAACACCTTCGTATCCATAAATGATACCACCAGTTGGAAAATCCGGAGCTTTAATAAACTCCATTAAACCGTCAATATCAATATCTCTATTATCTATATAAGCAGTAATACCGTCAACACACTCAGTTAAGTTGTGAGGAGGCATATTAGTTGCCATACCAACAGCAATACCACTAGCACCATTACATAAAAGGTTAGGTATTTTGGTAGGTAAAACAGTTGGCTCTGTCAAAGAGTCATCAAAGTTTAATGAAAAATCAACTGTTTCTTTATCAAGGTCAGCCAATAATTCTTCTGCAATTTTTTGCAAACGTGACTCCGTATAACGCATTGCTGCTGGACTATCACCATCAACTGATCCAAAGTTTCCTTGTCCATCAACCATTGGGTAACGCAATGACCACGGTTGTGCCATACGCACCATTGTGTCATATACTGATGAATCTCCATGCGGGTGGTACTTACCCAAAACATCCCCTACAATTCTGGCAGACTTTTTATATGGTCTATTTGAATAGACACCCAAATCCTGCATTCCGTACAACACCCTTCTGTGAACTGGCTTTAAACCGTCGCGGACATCTGGTAGAGCTCTTGATACAATTACCGACATTGAATAATCAATGTAGGCTGATTTCATTTCCTCCTCGATGTTAATCTTTATTATTCTTTCTCCTTCTGCCATAAAGTTAAATTACGTGCCAACATGACACAATTTTAGCAAGGTCGAAAATAGTAATTTCAAACCAAATAGAATTGATTACTTCAATTGTAATTACTAACAAATCACTGTGAAAATTGACAAAAAAATGCTACTTATTAACAAAAAAAGATTCTTAAATTTGATTTTAGCCGAGTTTGGTATATTTTTAGCAGATAAAATCCGTTATAAAATAATAACACAATTATTTATGGAAGCAAAATTTTCACCTAGAGTAAAAGATGTAATCACGTTTAGTCGTGAAGAAGCCTTGCGCTTAGGGAATGACTATATAGGTGTAGAGCATTTATTACTTGGATTGATTCGTGAAGGAGAAGGAACAGGGATTCATATATTGAATGAGT
>CAKZPK010000107.1 GCA_937139035.1 uncultured Crocinitomix sp.
TAAACATCAGAATGAAAGTCTGGACAATATTCAATTACCTTTTTATAAGTTTTAGCAGCTCCCTTATAGGCAGAAGATAATTGAGCAAAATTAGCATGACCGCGGTTAAATTTGGCCTCAACATTTTCAGCTTTTTTAAAATTGAACTTTGCAAATGAATAGTAAATAAATGCATTCTCTGGCGCAAGTTCAATTGCATCTGTATAGGCCATTGATCGCTCTCTACTGTCGTTTTTAGTGCTCTCGGCTTCTTTCAAAAGCTTCAACACTTTTTTATCTTCCGGTTCTGCGCAGGCTTCATCTTCTATTTCTTGAGAAAAGGCAGCAGTTTGTATAAATAATAAGGCAAATACGAGATAAGGTAATTTTTTAATCAAAATCATTCTTTTAAACGTTTAATCTGGAAGTTATTTCAAGTCAAACAACTTCAACTATAAGGTTTGTTACAGTTGAGAAAAGGCAATAACTATACCATTACGCACTATAACTAATTTATATTACTTAAAAATGCTGTTTTGGTTACAGATTTTAGGCTGTTTTTTTGAATAAAGGTGATCCTATTAAAAATAGTATCGGAAGATAAAATCTAAGGATACTAAATGTGAATTAAAATCCTCTTGCTTAGCGTAAGTATTTTTCCATATATCCAACAACTGATAACGTCCCTGAACCCCAACTTCAAAAAAGCCAAAATCTTTTTCAATTAATGAATTCAAACCTAATCCTAAATAAGGTTGCACATTATTGGTTACTCCGGTCAAATCAGTCCCTTGAGAAATATTTAAATCACGAACGGCAAAATTATAAACGACTCCTGTACCTGCCATTCCATAAAGAGTGCCGCTCAAATGAAAATTAAACATAACGGGTAAATGCAATGAACTAAATCGGAAACTGGATACCAATAAACCATTTAGATATGAATCAAATGCTGTAAATTCAAAATCAAGCCCTGTATTTAAAGATCTAAATTCATTCATCCAATATTTAACAGGAATACCGGCATTAAAACCATATCCACTTTGATTTGTCCGTAAACCAGTTTCTTTTTGCTTAGACATATTGATTTTCCAAGAAGGAGATACATTCAACCCAAATTGCAAACCACCCTGTGCCATAACATTTGAAGCAAAAAAGAGGGTTATAATTAATACGATTTTTTTCATGCTGTTATTATTTTGATGCTTGCTAATTTATTGATTTATCTTTCTCCGTTCCACTCTCCATAAAACTGGGTTAAAAAGGTTTCCATATATTCATGTCTACCTGCAGCCATTTTTTTTCCGGTGGCGGTATTCATTCCGTCCTTTAAAAGTAGTAATTTTTCATAAAAATGATTAATCGTATGTGTCCGTTTTTTTCTGTACTCTTCGGCAGATTCAAATGTACTTGGCGCCACTTCAGGATCATAAAGTAAATTACCAAATTTACCTCCAAATGCAAATGTTCTTGCAACTCCAATTGCCCCTATAGCATCTAACCGATCTGCATCTTGCACAATCAACCCTTCATGGGATTTCATTTTATTTTCTCCAATTCCGCCTTTAAAAGAGCAATTGAGTACAATGTGTAAAACCTGATCTATAATATCCTCTGGGACCCCCAGTCCACTTAATAAATCAACGGTTCTTTTCCGTGATTCATTGTCGGCATCTTCCACAAATTTATGGTCGGCAATGTCATGGAGCAAGGCGCCCAATTCCACCACAAAAGTATCTGCTCCTTCATTTGCATTAATGGTTTTAGCATTTTTCCACACCCGCTCAATATGGTACCAGTCGTGTCCAGTTGATTCGTGCGCAAATTCTTTTTTAAAATGTGCTACAACCGCATCTATTACTTCTTTATTTGTCATTGTTAAATAGTTACTTCAAATTAAAATAATCCATAATAAAAACACTCGCACCAATTAATCCAAGACCTAAAGACATTAAAATAATGAAAACAAAAGCTTCCTGTTTAGGAGCATACATGGATGGTTTTTCTGGCACATCCTCTTTAAAAGAAACAACAACTTGTTCGCCAATTTGAGTTTTTCTTTTGAGCAAAAGAATTTTAGCCGTATAATCTACACTTCTATAATTGTAAATTATGACGGCATGCGGATGTTTTTTTATTTGCTGTTTATCTTTAGCAACATAATCCATTGTTAATTCTTTAATTGTACCGTCGGCTTTAGGTCGCCGCACTTTACGCAAAAGAATGACTAATGCTATTAGTCCAGCAATACAGAATGCAACACCAAAAATAAAAATCATTCAGAGTAGTTTTTAAGCGCTTTTTGCAATTTCTTTTTGTCTCTAAAAACCTGTGCTTCTCCTCCTCCACACATTTCACTTGAAATGGTTGCTGTATAATAATCGGGCGTACAGTTAGACATTGTAACAGTCATTTTGTCCCCCTCTCCTAAACAACCTGGTGAACTGTTTTTAGCAACGAAACGCAACTCATACGTATCCTCACTTATCCAGGTTAATTTATTCTCCGTTTTTCCTCCACGATATTTTTCATATTGATGTGTCTCCGTTCTTTTAACCTCTACAATATCCGATCCGTTATAGTAATAAAACGTACCTATTCGTAAATCTTTCAAACATTCATCTGGTCCTTGTTCAACACCAAAAAAACTCACACAAAACAGAGCTATTACTAATGCACCTACAACTTTCATTTCTTATATTTTATACATGCGCACCATTACAATTTTTGTATCAGTTTCAAAATCTTCTTTACTTAATTCAATCATGTCGCCAGTTATTTCTGGATAGTCTCCTTTATATCCTTCTCCATCTATTAAAAACTGTACGGCTAAACTTTCTGTTTCAATCACAAACATGTCACTTACATAAGTGTACCAAATTTTATAATCTGGATAAGCTTCCATAAAATCAGTTAAAGAACTACCTGCTCCAATTCCTTCAGCGGTTTGAAATCGATCCGAGAATATGTTTATTTCCCCAATTTCATCCATATATTCTCCCGTCTCATAGTTGTATGCTGGCGATAGCTGCAATAGTTCTTCATTTTCAGCAGACACTTTATATACGGTCTCTTCATAAGGACCTTCTTCAGATTCAAATATTGCTACTTCTTCTTTCACATCAAACTCATCTGACGAAGCAGGAATTGCTTCTCCTAAATTAAAATCACCAGCACTTCCAGAGGTTATCGTATAAATTTCCTGAACACCATCAATTTCAGACAATTCATCATTTAAGTCCTCTAAAACTTCTGTTAATTCTTCAAATGGATTTTGTGTCTCTTCTTCTATCGGTTCTCCACCGCAAGACAATAATGTTGCTGCCGCAAAGACAGGGATAATGCGTATAATTTTCATATTGTTTCCAATTTGGTTAAGAATATAAAAATAAGAATAAATTTGATTGAAACACAGGATACTCCAATCTCGGTTTGAACTAGATATTAACAGGTTTTTTATCCAGTATATTTCTATGAATTTCTCCTGGCAACATTCTGTAAATTGGTATTTTGAGGTTATAAAATTTACTCAATTTTTGAATTTCTGAATCTATTTCTTCTTGGCTATATCTGGGAGAAAAATGACTTAAGATGACCTTGTTCACATTAATATTTGCTAACATCTCCATCACCTCTTTGAGATTACTGTGTTTATTTTTATTTGGAGCATGCTTTAACTCTGCATCATTCCCTAAAAATGTAGCCTCATGAATTAAGATATTTGAATTATTCCAACGTTCATAATCTTCAACAGGTGTATCTCCAGAATAATTCAGCACATTTTCTCGAACCATATCGGTAACAAAATCATGTCCTTTATTGGCAATTAAATCTCTGATTTCATTGCCTGTACGGTTTGCATATTCAGCTTTTAATTTACGTTTAGTTCTGTAAATTTTATAACTCAAACTTTTACTTACTTCGCTTGGCGCATTGACATGACTATTACGAATGGCTTCTACTACCAAATCTTTTCCTACCAAATGCTCTGTTCCAAATTCAATTGGGCGCCAATCAGCATCATGCACATGTGGGTCAAATTTCCCCGTAAACTCTTGAAGTGCAGGAAAAGAACCGCAAGCATTTGGGTAATAGATAATGGGCGAACCTTTCCGCCCATTAAGTTGATTAAACTGTAATAAACCTGTAAGGTGGTCACGATCAGCATGTGAAATAAAAATATGCTTAACCTTTCCTCCCTTTTGCAATAAACCTGCTGAAAGTCCATCACCTGCGTCGAATACTATCCCTAATTCTTCAATAAAAAACCAGGTTGCAAATAATGCTGTTGAATATCCAGTAAGTGTCAAATTCATACTATAATAAGGCTGATTTAATATAGTTGATGAGTGCATTTAAATTAATCATTTCAATTGGATGCGGCTGTTCATTAATACTACAAAACTCTCCATTTGGGAGCAAATCTGCTACGTTTTTTGATTCTGCTTCGGTTACCATTTTATCAGCACTACCCCAACCTATTATTATTTGCTGATTGACACATTTAAAATCCTCTTCTTTCAAACCATTTCCAGCCCCTAAACTGATCATCAAATCAGCTGTTTTTTGCATCATGACTTTCCAATCATTAGGTGCATGCAATTCGTTGAGTCTTTTAGCAAATTTTGGAACCTTCTCCTCTATTTTAGCGGGCTTCAACATCTTTACTTCTTGCTCAGCAATTTGAGGAGACCAATTAAATTTAGTGCCGTAGGTTATTATTTTGTCAAACAAAGCGGGAGATTTTAGTGCGGCAGTAATACCAACATACCCCCCCATGCTATATCCAAAAACATGTGTTTTATCAATTCCTTGCTCGGCTATAAGGTCAATTAAGTTTTGAGCAAAAAGCTCCATTGAAAATTCACTTTCACTTATTTGGTCACCATGTCCTGCAAAATCTAAATCGTAAACATTAAATAGATTACTTAACTCGGCTTTTAGTGCTTGCAAATGTCTTTTACTCCCTAATGCTCCGTGCAATAGAATTAAATTCGGTTTCATTATTTTGCTTTCGTTTCTTCTGTTCCGTCGGCATGTAAAGCAAATCTTCCTTTATCTGCTGCATGTGTTTTTTCTCGCTCTTTCCAAGGCCAACCTCCAAACTGTGTGCGCTGATAATCTGCAATAGCTTGTTGAATTTCTTCAAAAGTATTCATTACAAATGGTCCGTGCTGTGCCACAGGTTCTCCAATTGGTTTCCCTTCTAACACCAACAAATAAGCAGCTTCTTCGCTTTTGTTTTCAAGCACTACATCCACATCCGACTTCAATGTTATTTGATGATCCTTTTCAATTAACAGTCCGTCAATTGTTAACTTATCACCAGTGTAAAAATAGACATTTCTATTGGCAACAGCATTTGTAGCTGGCAATGTCCACTTTGTATTAGACTCTAACTTTACTGTTAAAACTCGCACATGATTATCGGCATTTGCTGCCCATGAATCTGGAGTAGGGTTTGCCGCTTTTTGCTCTCCAAGCACTCCAGCGATAAGATCTACCGTTACAGTATTCCCCTTCTCATTCGTTTCTTTCACTACAGGAATTTCTTCTTTCCACAACATTTTAAAATGCGGATCGACAAACTTATTCACTTTTGGTAAGGTCAAC
>CAKZPK010000108.1 GCA_937139035.1 uncultured Crocinitomix sp.
GAAGTATTTTGACTGATAATCACCTTAACCCGATAAGCGGCGATATTAAAGTGGGAGACTGAACACCTGACGGACACCAAAGGCGGCCACACGTTGTATGGTTTGGCGAAGCCGTGCCCAGAATGACAGATGCCGAAATCTTAGTAAGAGAATGTGATATCCTCATTGTTGTAGGAACCTCTTTAAATGTTTACCCGGCTGCAGGATTAAGATATGCTTGTTCTAATCAATGCTTGAAATTCCTAGTTGATCCAGGTAATTTTCAATTGGGCGAGCAACAGTTCGATCACTTCCAAGGATCGGCAACAGAAAAAATACCTGAACTGGTTGACAAACTCATTCAAGATTACAAGAGTCCATAAAAAAAGCCCCGACATTTAATGCCAGGGCTCAATAACTTATTGATACACTTTATGATTAGTGTCTCACTATCAATTTCTTAGTTTCTAAGATATTTCCTTCTTTCAGAATTGAGTAGAAATAAACACCATTTGGTAATTTATCTAACGCTACTTCATTCTTTCCAGCATTTAAGTTTGCAGTCAATACAGCATCACCTAAAATATTGTATAAAGTGAAGTTTACATTGTTATGCTCATTTACCATTGTAACATTTACAAAATCAGATGCAGGGTTAGGATATACAGAAACCTCTACTTTAACATCTTCCTCAATGCTTACTGTTGAACAATACATTACATCAACTGAATCTAAACGAGCATCAGTCTCATCAATTACATAGTAACGGTATTGTGCACAACCAGAAAAACCATTGGTTACATGGTAAGTTGCTAACCAACCTCTATTCCCATCATCAAGATCACTTGCATCTGGCGTAATGAATGGATTCTCTGGAGAAACCGCTCCAGCAGAATAACAAGCTCCAGTTTCAGGATTTGCTCCCCAACACAAATAGTCTTGTGTTCCTTCCAACTCCGTAATTTTTATTCTCTCAATACGCAAATTAAGCGTTGCACCTGACACATTCTTAACATCAAACTCTTGATGCATATTCTCATCTGCCGCATTCAATTCAATTGTAGTACCAGAAACAACATCTTCTCCTTCTGGAAGATATATTTCAATACCCTGAGCACTAGCGCCCATTGTAATGGCAAACAACCCTAAACAAGTAACAATTTTCTTCATAATTTTCATTTAATAATATCAAATATACGAAAGAATGAGCATATTCCGTGCCATTCTTGACCAACATAAATGAGTTTAGCCTAATTGGGCCGTTTTAGGATTTCAAGGATGCCTTTGTATAATTTTTTACAATTTGAATCATTTATGTTAATTTAGCTTTGACAATATAAATCAAACTTAGAATTATGAAAAAATTACTAATTCCAGTACTAGCCTTAATGGCATCTGGGACTTACGCACAAACTTATTTCGAAGATGACTTCTCGGGAGGAATTGGAGACTGGACTTTAACAGATTCAGACGGAGATGGATTTGAATGGGACGCTGTTGATTACGGTACTGGAGATGGACATGGAAATGTTGCATCATCTGCATCTTGGGATTCAGGAGATGGGGCATTAAACCCTGACAACTGGATGGTTGCCGGACCTATTGATTTAAGTGCAGCAACTGGTACTGTAGTATTACAATGGACAGTTAAAGCACAAGATCCAGACTGGACTGCTGAACAATATACTGCATACGCAGGTACAAGTGGTGATATTGGAGATTTAACAGGTTCGCCGTACTCACTTAATGAAGTTATTGGTGGAACTGGTGATGAATATGTTTTACGTTCATTAGACGTTTCTGCACTTTCAGGTGAATCAGATGTTTATGTAGCATTTAGACACCATGATGTATCAGATCAATTCCGTTTAAATATTGACGACGTAACTGTTCGTACATTATTAGATTGGGATATCAAAATGGTATCAGTAACTACTGCTGCTGTTGTTGAAGAAGGTTCTGTAGATATTACAGGTTCTGTTCAAAACAATGGAGCAAATACAATTACCTCTTTCGAATTAGACTGGAATGACGGTACTGCTCACAGTGAGACTGTTACTGCTACGATTGAATCAGGAGAGATTTACAACTTTACTCACCCAACTTCTTTAAGTGCTACAAGTGGTGAGTCTTATGACATGGATATTTGTGCTACTGTAGATTCTGATGGAGATGCTTCAAACAACTGTATGAATTACATTGTTTCTTGTGTTGCTGAAATCCCAACAAAATATGTTGTTGGTGAAGAGAAAACTGGAACATGGTGTGGATGGTGCCCAAGAGGTGCTGTTGCTTTAGAAGAAATGGAAAGCGAGCCATTATTTATCGGAATTGCTGTTCATAATGGAGATCCAATGACTGTTGATTCTTATGATGGTGCAATCGGAACATATGTTCCTGGTGGTTACCCTGGTGGTGGTGTTGACCGTGTGATTCCTGGAGATCCTTCAGATTTCGCATCTATGTATGCTACACGTTCATCTCACATTCCACCAGCTTCTGTTGATGTAACTTACGAAGAGGTTGGAGCAAACATTGAAGTAACAGTTACTGCAAACTTTGTTGGTGCATTATCTGGAGATTATAGATTAGCTGCTGTTGTTACTGAAGATCACGTAACAGGTACTGCTTCTGGTTATAACCAAGCAAATTACTATTCAGGTGGAGACGCTGGAGAAATGGGTGGATATGAAGACCTAGCAAATCCAGTTCCTGCTGCAGACATGGTATATGATCACGTAGCTAGAGCATTAGGAAATGACGAGATCTTAGGTGATGCTGGTTCTCTTCCTGCAACTATTGATGCTGGTTCTACAGAATCTTACACTTATACTATTCCAAAAGGTGCTGAGTGGGAATTAAACCAATTGCACTTTGTAGGAATGTTAGTTAATGGAACAACAGGAGAAATCTTATACGCTGGAAAATCTAGCTTTGGATTTGACGGAATTGAAGAAGTTGAAGCAGCTTTCGAACTTTCTGTATTCCCTAACCCATCTAACGCATTAACTTATGTTAAAGTAAGTTTAGTAGAAACTTCAGATGTGAATGTTGAAATTTACAACTCATTAGGAGAATTAGTTTACAGTGAAAACACTCAAAACTTAACTTCTGGTGCTTATATTTATTCAGTTGACGTTGCTGCATTTGCAGCTGGATTGTACACTGTTAGAACGGTTGTTAACAACACAGTTCAAACAGCTAAGCTTTCTGTTCAATAATAACTGAACAATAAAATTTTAAAGAGGGGTGGCGAAAGTCACCCCTTTTTTTATTCAATAAATCCTGAACAAGTAGTAAACACAGGGAAACAATCAACGTGGGTATTTGTTCTTGGGAAATCAACAATAAAAGAATTAAAGTGTTGTTCTGCGAATAATTAATCCCTATTTTTGATCCTATATATCAGTTTGGTCTGATATTTGAATTCAACAAGGAAAAATACAACTATGAAAAAAATAAGTTTACTATTAGCACTAGCAATTGGAGTTATTGGAGGATCATCATTTATTAATACTGATGATGGAGGTCTTGGAAAAACAATGCCATCTGTTATGTTAGAAAATTTAGATGGAGATCAAATTAACTCGGCGGACCTAGACAATGATGGGAATCCAATAGTGATTTCTTTCTGGGCAACATGGTGTAAACCTTGTAGATTAGAATTAAACACGATCATGGAAGAATATGAAACTATGCAAGACAGCATGGGTTTAAAATTGATTGCAGTATCAATTGATGATGAGCGTAACAAAAGTAAAGTAAGACCTGTTGTTGATGCTGAAGGTTGGGATTATGATGTATGGTTAGATTCAAATAGTGATTTAAAAAGAGCTATGGGTGTAAACTATCCTCCACAAACTTTTGTTTTGAACGGAGAAGGTAAAATTGTATACTCTCACGTTGGGTTTGTACCTGGTGATGAAGAAGATTTATATGATTTCCTTTGGGATCTTCATGAAAATAAAGAAACAACAAGCTCACATTAATTAAACCCCACCCACCCAATCATAAGTCTAATTCAAGCTAAATGAAAAAAATCATCTTGGGATTCTTAGGTCTAACCACTATTTGTTCATACGGACAATTTGGCCAAGGCGGAAATGTTACTGGTAACATGGAATCAAATGTGCAAGTTTTAAGCACGGACACTTTAATTGGAGCTGTTGCTCCTGACCAAAAAGTAGTAGCCAATTCATACATGAATGTCAATTACTCTGTTGGTAAATTTAGAGCTGGTGCGCGTTTTGAAAGTTACTTACCCGCAATTGCAGGATATCCTGCGTTTTATTCGGGTAGTGGAATGCCCTATAAATATGTACAATATGCAGGAGACAGAATTACTGTGACTGCAGGTAACTTTTATGAGCAATTTGGTAGTGGTTTAATATTTAGATCATACGAAGAGCGTGCTTTAGGATTAGATAACGCCATGGAAGGAGCGAGCATTCGCTTTTCTCCATTAAAAGGGGTGGATTTTAAAGGAGTAATAGGAAGACAACGTGTCAACTTTTTTGAAGGGCAACGTTTTAATTCGGACGGAGTTGTAAGAGGTTTTGACGGAAGTTTAAACTTGAATGAAGTGATTCCTGCCTTTAATGATTCTAAATTTAAAGTAACAATAGCCGGAAGTATTGTTAGTCGCTACCAAGCTACAAACAACGATACATTGATTCTACCTAAAAACGTAGGAGCATATGGTGGACGTATTGATATGAAGTACTCTCGTTTTTATTTAAACGCCGAGTACATTCACAAGGATAATGATCCTAATGAGCAAAACAACTGGATTTATAATTCAGGTCATGGTGCTATAGTAAACATGGGATATTCTCAAAAAGGATTAGGTATTATCTTAACTGCCAAGTCGCTTGATAATATGACTTTTAGATCAGACAGAACCACGATTGGAAATCAAGCATTTATTAATTACTTACCTGCAACTAGTAATAATCACACTTACAACTTAGCAGGTACACTTTACCCATATGCAACGAATTTAAATGGTGAGGTAGCTTACCAATTGGACGTTTTATATAAAATTCCAAAGAAAAGTACATTGGGTGGTAAGTATGGAACAGACTTACACTTAAACATTGCATTGGCAACTGACTATAAACGTGACACTGAAGGTGCGGATTGGGCTAAGAACAGAATTTCTTATCTCGCACAGCCTTTTGCCATGACGGACAGTATATTCAATTTTGATTTCAACTTACACGTTAAGCGTAAATTCAACAAAAAATGGAAAGCAAGTGCACATTACTATCACTTCGTTTACAATAATGACGTGAATGAGGTTACTAAGCTTGCTAAGCATTATATTACATCTGACATTGGAGTACTAGACGTTTCATACAAAATCAGCAGGAAACATTCTATTCGTGCAGAAGTACAGGGACTATTTACTAAAAAAGATAGAGGTAATTGGGCAACTGCAGTAATAGAGTATACAATCTCTCCTAAGTGGTTTTTCACTGTTATGGATCAATACAATTACGGTCATCCAGATGAAAATTTACAAATCCATTATTTATTAGGCGCATTTGGTTATACACATAACAACTCGCGTTTTATGTTTATGTATGGTAAACAAAGAGAAGGAATTTTATGTGTGGGCGGTGTTTGTAGACCAGTTCCAGCAACAAATGGACTAACATTCACATTTACACAATCGTTTTAAAATAAATTTGTATTGATATGAAAACTTACATCAAATTATTAGGCTTTGTATTGATTGCAGGAACAGCAATTACAACTTCTTGTGACAAAGTAACCTATCCAAATGTGATCATTACGGATTTAGATACGAACATTTTCCCAGGTAATTTTATCGATTACGATTATCCAACTTTTGATGAAAACACAAATTCGGATAGAAACGTTGTCATAGCAGATTATACAGGACATAAATGTAATTTTTGCCCGCCAGCTGCAACCCTAGCCGAAGAAATTGCTGATGCTAACCCAGGACGCGTATTTATCGCTTCAATTCACGCATCTGCAGAACCTGGAGGAGCAGGATCGTTTCAAGCTGTAGATGAGGATTTTCCAAGAGATTTCACAAACCCTCAAGGACTAGAAATGGCCTCTGAGTTTTATAGTTTAGGCGTTGGTTTTGGTGGTAATCCAAGAGGAAATGTTAACCGTGTTCCAGACGAGGATGGCTTATTCTTTTCTTTCGCTGTTGACTGGTCAGCTAAAACGGATGAAGTACTTGAGACAACATTAAACGTTAATCTTCAAGCAAAATCTAACTATTACGAGGAAACTGGCGGAGTTTTCTTACACGTTGAAACTGATTTCATTAATGATCTTGAAGGAAATTACAATATTGTTGTTTATGCAATAGAGAACTCATTTGTTTCTCCGCAAAAACAACCTGATGGATCGACAAATGAAGATTATGTTCATCATGATATTCACATTGGTAACGTATTTGAAGAAACATGGGGTCGAGGAATTGCATCAGGTAGCACAGCTGCAGGCACAAAAGTATCGACTGATTTTTCATATGCTTTACCTGAAGGTTTAACTAATGATGACATGCACTTCTTAGTTCTTGTTTTCAACCGTGAAACTTATGAAATTGAGCAAGTAATTAAGCACGAGTTTTAATCACTCATCACACTCTCAATCTCTTTCTGACAAATAGGAGTTGTATTTTACCTCCTTTTTAATATTACTGAATGTTAATCATTTGTGATATAATGCTACATTGCAGTGTAAAATTCAAACCTGCAACATGAAAAAACTTATCCTTGGAATAATTGCACTTGCAACTATTTCTGCCCACGCTCAAAATAACATTCGAAGCAGTGTAAGTGGAAATATTGAAACCAACTTACAAGTTCTTAATGAAGATACCTTAATTGGAGCTTTTGCGCCAAAGGAAAAGGCTGTAATGAATACGGTCATGAATATTAATGGATCTGTCGGTAAATTTAGAGCAGGGGTTCGTCTTGAAAGTTATTTGCCTGCTATTGCAGGATACCCCAATTTCTATACAGGAACTGGGCTTGGTTATCGTTACGCAGAATATGCCGGAGATCAATTAAACATTAAAGTAGGTAACTTTTATGAGCAATTTGGAAACGGTTTGGCCCTTCGTTCATATGAAAATAGTGCTTTGGGTATTGACAATGCTTTTGATGGTGTTAACATTAAATTTATTCCAAGAAAAGGAATTGAAATTAAAGGGTTAATGGGACGCCAACGATATAAATTTGAAAATGGTGTGGTTGTCAAATCGAACGGAATTATAAGAGGACTAGATGGAGACATCAATTTAAATGCATTAATCCCCTCTTTTGGAGAATCCAAATTTAAAGTAACGATAGGTGGAAGTTTTGTAAGCAGATTTCAAAGCGTGAATGATACTACTCCTCCAATTGTGAATATTTATGCTGGGAGAATTGACATGCGCTACAAACGATTTACTTTAGGCGCCGAGTATGGCTATAAAGGTCCAGATCCAGCATTGCAAAACGGATTTGTTTATAATACAGGACATGGCGCACTTGTTAACCTAGGCTATTCGCAAAAAGGATTAGGAATTATTTTAACTGCGCGCTCATTCGATAACTTTCAATTTAGAGCTGACAAAAAAATAGTTGGAAATCAATTAACCACTAACTTCTTACCTGCAACAACCAATAATCACACGTATAACCTTGCGGGAACACTTTACCCATATGCAGCCAACCCATCTGGAGAAGTTGCTTATCAGTTAGATGTATTGTACACCATTCCTAAAAAATCAAAATTGGGCGGTAAATATGGTACCAAATTACATCTGAATGTTGCTGTTGCAACAGATCATGTACGCCACAAATCAGGAGTTAATTTTGCGGAAAACGGTGTCACTTATATTGGGCGCCCATATGATATGAAAGATAGTTTATACAACTTTGATTTCAATATGCATGTTTCGCGCAAATTCAGCAAGAAATGGAAAGCAAGTGCACATTATTACCATTTCATTTTCAATAATACTGTAAATCCTGTCACGCTATTAGCAAAGGGTTATATTAAAGCTGATGTTGGCGTAATCGAACTCCAGTATAAGATTAGTCGCAAACATTCTGTTCGTGGAGAATTACAGGCTTTATTTACAGAAAAAGATCGTGGAAATTGGGCTGCTGCCTTATTAGAGTATCCAATATCTCCAACATGGTTTTTTGCGATACAAGATCAATACAATTATGGCCACCCAGATTCAGCACTTCAATTACATTATCTGCTAGGTTCATTTGGATATATTCATAACCAAACTCGTTTTATCTTTTCATATGGTAAACAAAGAGCGGGTATAGTTTGTGTTGGTGGAGTTTGTAGACCTGTTCCTGCTACCAATGGAATCAACTTTACAATGACACACTCATTCTAAGCATACTAGCTGTTTATTAGACAATTGCAGTTTGGCATTCTAATAATCAAGAAAATATTTAACAAATTTTATCAATTCAGCTAAAATAAATGCAGTTATAATACGTCTACCTCAATAGATCCGTTGTCGGGCTAAAATTAATTCGAACTTGTTAATAAGTTTGATCCTAATCACTTGACAAAAACGTGATCTTTTAGTACTTTTAAGAAAACCTAAAAATTAACGTAATTATGTTAGAATTGTGCAAAGAGATTCTTATTAAAGTTAGTTTTGACAAAGTTTTATTTCAAAAAGAGTTGGCTAAGTCACTCTCTTGGATTAAATCAGAAGAAGTTGACGGATTTAAAGAATGGTGTTTAAAAACTTTCGGAAAAAAATATCCGCAAATACTTCAAGTCGAATTTAAAGATTAATTAACTCGGGGGTGCTTATAGCATCCCTTTTTTTTGCTCTAATCCGATCCTTTTACAAAATCAATATTCCGTTTTAAACCTTTAAACTTTGTACGTTTTATTGCTGACAATTTGAACAGTTCATTAAACACGTCTTGATTTAATTCTAATAAATCTATCCCATCAAATTTTTCGTGCGGTTTAAAGGCGTCTACACTATGCTTTAATGAAAACCTATTCCATGGGCAAACATCTTGGCAAACATCACATCCAAAGACCCAACCATCCATCTTATCATTAAACTCTTTGGGAAGTATCTCATCCTTCAACTCGATTGTTAAATAAGAAATACATTTTGAGCCATTAATAACATTTGGTTTAATAATTGCCTCTGTTGGACAAGCATCAATACATTTAGTGCACGTTCCACAATGATCAGAAACAGGTTGATCATATTCTAGATCAATATCTAAGATTATCTCTCCAATAAAAAAGAAAGATCCTACTTGCTTAGAAAGTAAATTCCCGTTTTTACCAATCCAACCTAGCCCAGCACGTTCTGCCCCCGCCTTGTCCATTACCGGCGCAGAATCTGTAAAACATCTTGAGCTTACTTCAGCACCTACCTGTTCTTCTATAAACCGCAATAAATCCTTTAATTTATCTTTAATGACAAAATGATAATCAGTGCCGTATGCATATTTTGAAATTTTTAGCCCGGCCTCTTTAAACAGGTCTTTTTCTGGATAATAATTGAGTAAAACAGAAATAACACTTTTAGCCCCATCAACCAATAAAGCCGGGTTTAACCGTTTATCAAAATGATTTTCCATGTAAGACATCTTGCCGTGGTATCCTTCTTTCAACCACAAATCAAGCTGTTTTGCTTCTTTTTCTAAAAATTCAACTTTAGAAATTCCACATGATAAAAAACCAAGTTCAGCAGCTTTGTGCTTTATGTTTTCACTCAGTACGGATTTATCCATTAGAAAAGGCCACTTTGATGATAACCTAAGTCACGTCCCAAATGTTTAAACGCTTTTTCAGTTGCTTTACGTCCGCGTGGTGTTCGCAGCAGATACCCTTCTTTAATTAAATACGGTTCATAAACCTCTTCAATCGTTCCAGGGTTCTCACTAACTGCAGTTGCAATGGTTGTCATTCCAACTGGCCCACCACTAAACTTATCAATAATAACCGAAAGGATTTTATTATCCATCTCATCCAGCCCATTTTGATCAACATTAAGCGCTTCTAAGGCAATGTTTGCAATTTCTATATCTATGATACCATTCCCTTTGATTTGCGCAAAATCACGCACTCTACGTAACAAGGCATTGGCTATTCTAGGAGTTCCACGGCTACGTCTTGCAATTTCCATTGCCGCATTTTCATGAATTTCAACTTTAAGAATACCTGAGGCCCTAGAAATAATTCGAGAAAGAATTTTTACGTCGTAATATTCAAG
>CAKZPK010000109.1 GCA_937139035.1 uncultured Crocinitomix sp.
AAAGCCGTCTGCAGTTAATCCGGTATCAACAACATAGTCCGCATCCAAATCCGTTAAATGATATCTAGTGCCAACTTGGGCATCCTCAGCGACAGCCTCGGAAAGAGTAATAGTGCGAATATAAATATCATCATGCGCCCCAACTGCATTTCGTTTTATGTCTCTACTATGGTCGTTAAGAAAAGCCTGTTCATAATCCACCTCACCAACAGGATTTGTTGCAGGTGCGACATTAACAGGAAGCGGATCAAGAGGTAAATTAGGAAAGCGTTATTTCTATTATCACTGCAATTTCTGCAAAAAAGAAAGGTACTCCGCTCCCCTATTGAATGATCAATTTGAAGACTTATTAGCCGAATTTGATTTCAATGCAGACATCAAACGATTTTACGATCATCTTTTACTCCAATTGGCGGAAAAAGAACAAGATACCAACGTACAAGATATTCCTAAAATAAAGACAAAAATTAAAGTCGAAAAAGAACGCATTAAAAACTTGCAAGACTTATTAGCAGATCGTGTAATTGGTTCAGACGATTACAAAGATATGCGTGGGCGGTACAGTGAGAATATTAAGGATTTACAGAAGGATTTGAAGAAAATCAGCCAAAATAAGAAAGGTCGGGAGCAGTACTTAATGTCCAGTTTAAACCTCATTAAAAACCTCTGTAACACCTACCAGACAAGCACTACAGAGTATAAACAACGACTCGTGGGTTCGATCTTCCCAAAAAAATTGAGCTTTGACGGAAATCAATGTCGAACCCCAGTTTTGCAAGAAGTCATTTTTTGGATGCTCTCTCATAGCAAGGGTTTCAGAGCAAAAAAAAACGAACAACTGCTTAAAAAATTGCAGTTGTTCGCTGTGGTGGAGCCGGAGGGGATCGAACCCTCGTCCTAACAATGAGTCTATATAATTTCTACATGTTTATTTTGTGATTGAACTTCAGTTTAAAAGCTGGGCACAAACACCCCACTAATTAACCTAAGCTACTTTATCTCACTTGAACGTCGCAGCACCGCCCTAGCCAGATCATACATATGATGCCCGTGATCCAAACTTGATGATCAGAAGTTTGGCGAACAGCAAGGTCCCCTTACTATACTTCAGGTGGACTAAGAGTAACTAAACTGTGTTTAGATTACGCAGCCAATGCGTATGAATTATTGTTGTCAATTATTCATGTTACAAATACTTTTAACGAGGTATATTGCATTTCTCGACATGCTTGTACATCTACCGCAGTTGCAGTCAAATCCAAGTCGGCCCCAAAGAACGAGCTACAAAACTAGGTAAAATTTGGCTGCAAACGAGTATTTAAATAAAGAAGATTTATGCAAAAGGGATAAGTTAGAACAATGCTAAATTTTTATGCGTGCAGAGCATTGTTGAAATTAGCTATTGTATTTGCTTTAAAATGAGGGCTTTTATTTGTATTTTTGTGTCCAAATTTCGGAAAAATCCTAACATATGAGCAAGATTAAATTAGCTATTATCAGAGAAGGTAAGGTACCACCAGACAAACGTGTACCTTTAACTCCCTCACAATGTGTGCAGGTATTAGAGCAATTTAGTAACGTTGAAATTAAGGTTCAATCTAGTAATGTAAGGGCTTTTCCTGATTCGGCATATTCTGATTTAGGATTGACAGTTGTAGAAGATATAGCTGATTGTGATATTATGATTGGGGTTAAAGAGGTGAATGTTGAGGATTTAATTCCGAATAAAAAATACCTCTTCTTTTCACACACTTATAAGGAACAACCTTATAACAGACATTTATTACAAGCTGTTTTAGACCGAAACATTCAGTTAATTGATTATGAGGTATTGACAAACCCTCGTGGGAATAGAATAATTGGATTTGGAAGATATGCGGGAATTGTAGGTTGTTATAATGGTTTTTTGGCCTACGGTAAAAAGCATGGTTTATATGATTTAAAACCAGCCAACTTATGCGAGGATCGAGTTGAATTAGAACAGGAATTGAAAAAGATTACTTTACCTGCTGGCACAAAAATCGTTGCTACAGGATTTGGTCGTGTTGGTAATGGAGCAAGAGAGATCTTGAGTTCTATTGGTTTAAAGGAGGTTTCTCCTGAAGCTTTTTTAACGGATAAGTTTGATGAGGCCGTGTTTACGCATTTACGCGTTCAAAATTACTTTGCTAAGGCAGATGGAACTGAATTTGATAAAAGTGCTTTTTTCGAAAGTGGCGAAGGTCATATTTCAACTTTCCCACGATTTATGGAAGTTGCAAACATGTATATTGCTTGCCATTATTGGGATGCAAGCTCTCCATTTATTTTCACGCGTGAAGATTTAAAGGCTGAAAACATGAATCTTTCGGTTGTATCTGACATCTCTTGCGATATTGATGGACCGGTAGCTTCTACCATCCGCCCTTCTACTATTGCAAATCCATTATATGGTTATGATCCAATTTCTGAATCTGAAGTTGATTTTATGGCTGAAGGTGCAATTGGTGTTCAGGCAGTTGATAATTTACCTTGCGAATTACCGAAAGATGCATCTGAAGATTTTGGTAATGAATTAATCAAGGGCGTTTTCCCTTCTTTATTTGGAGAAGATTCTGAAGGAATTATTGAGCGTGCTAGTGAAACAAATTTAGAGGGTCAATTAACTGAAGGGTACGCTTACTTAAAAGATTACCTGGCAGGAAACTAAGCCTTAGTTTTTATCCAATTTTTTCAATTCATCCGTGTTTATTTGATCCAATTCGATTAAATAAGTGCCTCCATACTCTACTCCATTCGGTATTCTAATGGTCAATGCTTCAACTTTTTCTTTAGCTAAGAATGAGTCTAACATTGGCGTAAATTCAACATCAAATTTAGCGAGACATAATACGGCAGAGGGTGAATAATCACCTTCAACATGTTCGTATTCAGAATAGACTGTGTGTGAGGCATTTTTGGATTTAAATTCTAATGCGATTGATGAAACCGTGAACACTTGATGGTCACAAACTAATGTTATGCTCATACAACGGTAATCATTAATCTCCCTGACTTTAATATGTACTTGTGATTCCGAATTAAAAAAAGTGGGGATGGTCTTTAAGTTTTTACATTTCTCAACAACAATATTATCATAATCCTTTCCAACAAAGAATTTCATTAAAAACTTTAAACCGTACATAATGACCGAAGATAAACAAATATTCAAAATTATTGTGGCGACCTATTGAATACCTAAACCTTTAGTCTCAAAACGAACCCAAGGTTTGTGCTAGTCCACTTAAACCTTAATTTTCTTAATATTTTTTAACGTTTTGGGTGTAAGTTTTAGCTTTCAACAACGTTCTAATGATAAGTAATTCTTAATTTCGAAAGAAAGTGTGTAACCTTTTTCATCAAAAATGGGTTATACAAAGAGGAAATAATTTGAAGGAATCTGCATTTTACTATTGACACGCGTCATATATTAGCGTAACTTTGCAGACTACTAATTTTAATTAAATAAAATATAGAAAAAGGATGAGGCAGTTAAAAATTACAAAATCCATTACTAATCGTGAGAGTCAATCTTTAGACAAATATCTTCAAGACATTGGTAAAGAGGAACTTATTACTGCCGAAACAGAAGTAGAGTTAGCAAAAAGAATTAAGCAAGGAGACCAATTGGCACTTGAAAAACTAACAAAAGCTAACTTACGATTCGTAGTTTCGGTTGCTAAGCAGTATCAAAATCAAGGGTTAACTTTACCCGATTTGATCAACGAAGGTAATTTAGGGTTAATTAAAGCTGCGCAAAAATTTGATGAAACAAGAGGTTTTAAATTTATCTCATACGCCGTATGGTGGATTCGTCAGTCTATTTTGCAAGCTTTGGCTGAACAAGCACGTATCGTCCGATTACCGCTAAATCAAGTAGGATCTTTAAATAAAATAAATAAAGCATTCTCAAAATTAGAACAAGAATATGAACGTCCACCTTCAGCAGAAGAGTTGGCGGAAGTATTGGAAGTTCCTGAAGATAAGATTAAAGAATCAATGAAAGTTGCTGGGCGCCACGTATCTATGGATGCTCCCCTATCCTCTTCTGAAGATGGTGGAACATTAATGGATGTTATGGCTAATGGAGATTCTCCAAAAGCAGATAAATTATTGATGGCGGAATCGTTACAAAGAGAAATTGAAAGATCATTATCAACTTTAACTGATAAAGAACGTGAGATTATTCGTTTATTCTTCGGAATTGGAATGAATCATGGTTTAACGTTAGAAGAAATTGGATCTAAATTCAATTTAACACGTGAGCGTGTTCGACAAATTAAAGAAAAAGCTATTCGTAGGTTGAGACATACTTCACGAAACAAATTGTTAAAAGCCTATTTAGGTTAATTAGCAGTTTAAATCACTATAAAAACCGCACAAATTGAGTTTACTCATTGTGCGGTTTTTTTGTGCCTTATTTTATAATTTCTCAAATTTCGTGTGGTTCTTAATCATGCAAATAATTTGATAGAAATCTTATTGAACAATTAAACGTTGCGTTAATATTCCCTCTTGCACAATTAGTGTAACTAAATAGCTTCCCGGTTTAAGATTACTGATGTTTACATTTGTTGTACCACTTTCAACCCAATTTGAATAAACTCTTTCTCCCTGTAAATTATAAATAGTGATTTCTTTTGCTTCACTAGTATTGTATTTCAAATTAAAATTTCCTCTATTCGGATTTGGGTAAATTATTAAGTCATTGTTATATTCTATATCCTGATGAGAGACATCCAAAAACTGACCATATGTATAAGGACATAAGTCTCCGTATAGTTCAACATTATTCTCAGAATAGCATTTTAATTCTCTAACACTTTCAAACGAATGGGTCCATGTGAATGGAAATGCATCTGCTGTAATCATTCTTTCCATTATTGTAAAACGGTTTACCGGTCCTCCGCAAGACGAATCCCAACCTAAATCATAATACCAATAGGTTAAATAGTGTCCGTCAACAAGAAGAGAATCAATTCCTGTTAATTGCATTTCACTTACATTGAATTCTGCAGATAAATCATTATAAAACGCATCACAACCATAAAAAGGAATTGTGATTGTTTCCCCTATTACATGGGCAGCATCAAAATCAAAAAAGAGATACTCTGAAGTGCTGTCTCGTGGCATAATGTAAAGTGATTTTTCAATCGTATCCGACCGAAAAGAACAATAATAAATTTCTTGCTCAGGATCATTCGAACTGTTATGATAAAGTTTAGTATAACTATTTAATCCTATTAAAGTATCGTAATCAGATGCTTTAGCATAGACAGAATGCCAGCTCTCAAAGTCAAAAACTTCAACATCAACCCAGGTATAACTTCTACCTGTCCAAGTTGAGGCTGAATCGGCTGGTTTAAAGTCGGCTTGACAATAACTATTGAAACATATGAAAAGGGCAAGTAATGGGTATATTTTCTTCATATCACAATAAACGCATGAATTATAAAAAGGGTTTGGCTTCCTCATTCATTTTCATTAGTATCAATTAGAAGAATGACAATCCCCTCTTTCACCCGCTAAAAAATGGTATTTAAAAATGCAGTTTAGAATAATCGATTGTCAATAAGTTGTGAGCAATAATTTTGCTGAATATTTTGAAATAGAAATTAACCCACTACCTTTGCAGAAAATTAATCTCTAAAGACAGATAAATGGAAGCATCAGTAGGTTACGAAAAAGAACTTCAAAACTACATTGACAACGAAAAGGCTGCCGTAAAATTGGCAAATTACGTTGGAGAATTATTGTACAACAAAGGTATTGAACTCGTATTGTTCAGAAACCACTTATTGGATACAACCAATTCAGAAATCATTAACCTGCATGATTATGCAGAAAACGTTGTGGGCAAAAAAATCTTTATTTCCACTACAGCTGCTTTAGCTGAGGAACTATTCTCAATGGATCTTGCTCCTGCCAAAATTGACATAGGTCGTTTGGCTTACGAATGGATTCAAGAAGGAGATAATTTTTCTTCTAAAAAAGATTTCCTTTCTGGCAAATTGAACAACTTATTTCAAGGTAATGACAACCAAATTGAACCAAGAGATGTTGTTTTATATGGGTTTGGACGAATTGGAAGATTAGCTGCAAGAGAATTAATTAAACAAGCAGGTAAAGGACAACAATTACGTTTAAGAGCAATTGTTATTCGTAAAGTTGACGATAATCAATTAAAGAAAAGAGCTGCTTTATTGAAAAATGATTCAGTACACAACGACTTTAAAGGAACTGTTACTGTTGATTTTGAAAACAAGGCGTTAATTGTAAATGGTCAAATCATTAAAATGATTCAGGCTAGCAACCCTGAGGATATTGATTATACACAATATGGAATTAACAATGCTTTAGTTATTGATAATACAGGTGTATTTACAGATAAAGAAGCATTAGGTCGTCACAAGCAAGCAAAAGGTGTTGATAAAGTATTATTGACTGCTCCAGGTAAAGAAATTCCAAACATTGTTTATGGAATTAACCACCATGATTTAGATATTGAAGGGCAATCAATTTTTTCTGCAGCTTCATGTACTACAAATGCTATTTCTCCAATTCTAAAAGTAATTGAAGATAAATTTGGTGTTGAAAAAGGACATTTAGAAACAGTACACGCTTATACAAACGATCAAAACTTATTGGATAACTTCCATAAGAAACCAAGAAGAGGCCGTTCTGCTGCCATTAACATGGTAATTACATCTACTGGAGCAGGTAAAGCCGTAACAAAGGTTATCCCTTCTTTAGAAGATAAATTAACTGCAAATGCGGTACGTGTTCCTACTCCTAACGGATCATTGGCAATCTTAAACTTAACTGTTAGCAAAGAAACTAGCGTTGAAGAGGTTAACCAAGCAATTAAAGATGCTGCATTAAACGGAAACTTAGTAAATCAAATTTATTACTCAGTTGACGAAGAAATGGTATCAAACGATATTATTGGTAACACTTGTTGTTCTGTTTATGATGCACCTGCTACTTTAGTTTCACCAGACAAAAAGAGCATTGTATTATACACTTGGTATGACAATGAGTATGGTTATACTAAACAAGTTATTCGTTTAGCAAAATACATTGCTAAAGTGAGAAGAGTAATTTATTACTAGACTTTATATTTTTAAATACGAAATGGGACAATCAATTGATTGTCCCATTTTTTTTGTCCGAAAAAATAGTTTATAGCTTTCCAATAGTTAAGTAGAATCGTTTCCACAATTTTCAATAGGATTTCATATCTTGATACATTATAAACAAAAAACAATATATATGAAAAAATTTTTACTTGGATTTATGGGAGCAAGTCTCCTTTCATTAGGCGGTTTCGCTCAAACGACATATGAAGTTGGTGATTTGGTCAATGATTTTACCGTAACTGATACGGATGGTAATGAACACAAATTATCAGACATTACAGCCTCTGGAAAACATGTTTATTTAGATTTTTTCTTCGATACTTGTCCTCCATGTCAAGCAACTAGTCCAGTTTTTGGCGAGTTCTATGACAAATACGGATGTAACTCGGGTGACGTATATTGTTTAGTAATTAACAACGGAACAGATAGTGACGCGGAAGTGATTGCTTATGAAGACTCTTATGGCGGACCTGGACATCATGCACCAGCAGTAAGTGCTGACGGTGGCGGTGGCGACGTAACTTCTGATTTTGGTGTTGGCGCTTTTCCTACCT
>CAKZPK010000110.1 GCA_937139035.1 uncultured Crocinitomix sp.
CCGGAAGTGGGGGATGGCCTTTGAACTGTTTTACGCTGCCTGATGGTCGCCCAATTTATGGAGGAACGTATTTCCAAAAAACACCTTGGATGGAGCTATTGGAAAATTTGGATTATAAGTTTCAAAAGTCTCCGCAGGAAATTGAAAATTTTGCGAATAACTTGACGAACGGTATTCAACAATCTGAATTAATTGAAACGCCTGTTACTGGAATTCAGTTTTCGGCAGGCAAGTTAGATACATTAATGCTGAACTGGATTCCTAATTTTGATATGGAAGATGGTGGTAACCGCCGTGACATTAAATTTCCGCTTCCAAATAATCTTGATTTTATGATGCAGTATGCTTATCATTATTCGGATACTGCAATTATGGATCATGTTGATTTAACGTTGAGAAAAATGGCCTTGGGAGGTATTTATGATCAAGTTGGAGGAGGATTTGCTCGTTATTCAACAGATGTAAAATGGAAAGTGCCTCATTTTGAAAAAATGCTGTATGATAATGCGCAATTGGTGTCTTTATATTCTAAGGCATACCAACGCACAAAGGATCCTTTGTACAAACATGTAGTGTATCAAACATTAGAATGGGCTTATCGAGAAATGATGACGCCAGAAGGTTCATTTTATTCAGCTTTAGATGCAGATAGTGACGGTGAAGAAGGGAAGTTTTATGTTTGGACGAAAGAAGAGTTGAAAGCAACCTTAAATGAGGATGATTATGATTTTGCCAATTCTTATTATAACATAGGCATGAAAACCTTGTGGGAAGGAAACCATATTCTATTACGCGAAATGTCGAACAAAGAGTATGCGTTAAGAATGGCAATGAGTGAGGATGAGGTTAGTGAAAAAGCAGCAGCTGTTAATCAACAATTCTTAGAAAAAAGAAGTGAGCGAATTCGTCCAGGATTGGATGATAAATCATTAACCTCATGGAACGCTTTGATGACGATTGGTTTGTTAGATGCTTACCAGGCATTTAATGAGCAATTGTTTTTAAATGGCGCCATTTTAAATGCAAAATGGGTGCAAAAAAAACAATTAAATGATGATGGTTCGTTATTGCACACTTATAAAAATGGTAAAAGTAAAATCAATGGATTTTTAGAGGATTATTGTTTTGCAATTGAAGCGTTCACGAAACTTTATGAGGTTACGTTTGACGAAAAATATATTGAAAAGGCGGATTTAATGGCGACTTATGCTCTTACTCATTTTTATGATGAAAAAAGTGGAATGTTCTTCTTCTCGTCAGATGAAGAAGGCGCTTTAATTGCGCGTAAAATGGAGATTACTGACAATGTCATTCCGGCATCAAATTCAGCCATGGCCAATGCGATTTATGATTTAGGAATTTTATTGGATAAAAGAGATTATAAAGAGAAGGCAAAACAAATGTTAGCCAATGTTTATGGAGATATGGATAGTTACGGAAGTAGTTATACTAATTGGGGCATTTTAGCTTTAAATGTTATTAACCCTTATTATGAGCTTGCAATTACAGGTGAAGAGTGGAAGGCACGTATGAAAGAATTGAATCAATATTACATTCCTAATCGTTTATTTATGGGGGGTGAAAAGGAGAGTGATTTAGAGATGTTAGAAGGTAAATTTATGGATGAAACTACCATTTTTGTTTGCATTGAAGGAGCATGTAAAATGCCAACCAATGCTACGGTAGATGCCGTTGCACAAATGAATGAATAAACTGTGTAATGTGCTGAGTTATGACTAGTGCGGAGCGATATAATAATCCTCCAAATAGCGATCGTAATCTGGAACCAATATGTTCTTTTCCCAAATCAAACCAATTTCATTTGCATAATAGAGGTGGTAATAGCCAGCCAGCCACTCGCCATCTTTACCATCATAACCTAGGACTTGAGAAATTTTCAGAACGTCATAAAACCAATTGCCATTTGGCAGTTCTAATGAATCGTAATGCTCAGTTACTTCTCTTTCTGGGTAGAAGGTATACCAAGGGTTTTCGTATGCATGCGTATTGTCAATAAATTCATACCATTGACTACCAACTTCTGTACTTATTTGTTGGGCAAATACTGTGTTTACTGTTGCTTCTCCTATGTCCACTAAAATTGAATCCACATATATGAATCCGTCTCCACTATTAGGCGTATAATTTCCAATTATTTGAGGTAAAGTAACATTTGTATAATTATAAAACTCTTCACAAGTTTCATGATTTCGAGATATAAATTCGATAATATCAGTACTTCCCATTTCACAGGTTAAATGATCCTCATTTGAAAAAGTCCACCAACTTCCAGGGTAAGCTGCTAAATAGGTGCCAGATTCATAAGTGCCACCTTCTATATTGGTGATGATTGTTTCATAAATTCCACCACAACCTGTTTCTTCTTCTACAACCTCCTCATCTTCATCTTCCGGTTCAGGAATTTCATCTTTTTTACAAGAAAAGCTAATTAGTAATGATATAGCTAATATAAATAGATGTTTGAGGTGTTGGTTTCGCGTTACAGATTGTCGCTTAATTAATGTCATATTTGTTAGTTTTAGGAAGCTCTATAACTAAAGTAACGGAAAGTTTAACTAAATGGTTGACATAATTAACAGTTTCTTATTCATATCAACTGTTTATAGCCGTAATAATTCCTACAAAAAATAGTACATTTGAAATATATGTCAGAAATAGATTCATTAGAATACAATACGGCGCGCCCTAAGATGCTAATTCCAGAGTACGGTCGTAATGTACAAAAGATGGTTGACCACGCCGTGTCGTTGGAAGACCGTGAGGAAAGAAATAAGGTTGCGCAAGCAATTATCAAGGTGATGGGGGAATTGAAACCTGAATTACGTGATGCAGAGGAGTACAAACCAAAATTATGGACGCATTTATTTATCATGTCTAATTTTGATTTGGATGTAGATTCACCATATCCGCTTCCAAGCAAAGAGGTTTTAAATGAAAAACCAAATAAAGTGGCTTATCCGCAGTCCAGAATTAAAATTGGTCATTACGGAAAGAATGTTGAGCTTTTAATTGCAAAAGCTTGTGATATGGAAGAAGGTGATGAACGTGAGGCTCTAGTGAAGACTGTAGCCTGCATGATGAAACAATTTTATTTAACCTTCAATTCAACTTCAATTGAAGATGATATGATTATTGATCATTTAGCTAAGCTGTCTGATGGTCAAATTCAATTAACTGACGTTTCATTTTTACCTTCTACTGGCTCAATATTGAAAGCTAACGGAGTTTCTAAAAATTCGAATTCTAATAATAAAAAATCGAATAATAAGAATCGTAATAACAACAACAAGAACAGAAATAAAAATAACCGTAAAAGATATTAATTAACAATGGGTGCATTTGAAATTCATGGCGGTAAACCGCTAAAAGGAGAATTAATACCGCAAGGTGCAAAAAACGAAGCCTTGCAAGTTTTGTGTGCCGTGTTGATGACCAGTGAAAAAGTTACTATTAGTAATATTCCTGATATTATTGACGTCAACAAACTGATTAACCTATTGCAAGCAATGGGTGTTCAGATTGAAAAGGTTGAAAAAGGAACCTATAATTTCAGAGCAAAGGACATTGATTTAGAATATTTAAAGTCTGAGGACTTTACAAAACGCGCATCAGGTTTACGTGGTTCAATTATGATTATTGGGCCATTATTAGCACGCTTTGGAAAAGCATATATGCCAAAACCAGGTGGTGATAAGATTGGGCGTAGAAGATTGGATACTCACTTTGAGGGATTCACTCATTTAGGAGCCAAATTTAATTTTGATGCTAAAACTTATTTTTATACTGTTGAGGCAGATAATTTAAAAGGAACATTCATTCATATGGATGAAGCTTCGGTAACTGGAACAGCAAATATTGTTATGGCTGCGGTTTTGGCTAAAGGAGAAACGACTATTTATAATGCGGCATGTGAGCCTTATTTGCAGCAATTGTGTAAAATGCTAAATAGCATGGGAGCAAAAATTTCTGGAATTAGCTCAAACATGTTAAAAATTAAAGGTGTAAAGTCACTTGGCGGATGTTTTCACCGTGTTTTACCAGATATGATTGAGATTGGTTCGTTCATTGGCCTTGCAGCAATGACACGTTCTGAAATTACAATTAAAGATGTTAGCTATCCTGATTTGGGAATCATGCCATCTATCTTCCGCAAGCTAGGAATTCAATTAGAATTGAGAGGAGACGATTTATATATCCCTGCTCAAGATTCGTATAAAATTGATACGTTTATAGATGGTTCAATTTTAACAGTTTCTGATTCACCGTGGCCTGGATTTACGCCAGATTTATTGAGTATTGTTTTAGTAACTGCAACTCAAGCTAAAGGATCGGTTTTGATTCACCAAAAAATGTTTGAGTCTCGTTTATTCTTTACGGATAAGTTGATTGATATGGGGGCGCAAATTATTTTGTGTGATCCACATAGAGCTGCTGTGATTGGTTTAAATCATGAGCATAGATTAAGAGGGATTAGTATGACTTCGCCTGATATTAGAGCGGGTGTTTCTCTTTTAATTGCTGCATTATCTGCTGAGGGTAAAAGTACTATTCATAACATTGAACAAATTGATCGAGGTTATGAAAACATTGATTTCCGTTTGAATAATTTAGGAGCGGATATTCGAAGAATAGGATAAGTAATCTATTACATTTTGTTGAAATAGCAGGTTCGTTTTGAATTTGCTATTTTTTTTATGGGGAATCATACTTGTATGACTTCGTAATAGGTGAGTCGTATATTAGCGTAAAAGAAGTGTTTGTCCTTTGCGCTCAACATACTTCATGTGATACATGTATCGAACTTTCCAATCGTAAATTCCAGAAGGGCACGGCTTTCCTTCAGTATCATCTCCGTTCCAATGTACGTTGGATGTTTTTGTAATATATACTTCTTTGCCATTCATGTCAAATAATTGAATCTCACAAGATTCTGGTGGGCACGGAAAGTCTATAATGAAAACGTCATTAATCGTATCTCCATTGGGAGTAAAACGTTGTGGTATTTGTAAATTGTCTAAACAATTGTCAGGGTCTTGGTCAGGGTTTGTGTAAACTGTAGGATTGTTGAGGGAGGCTAATGTGAATCCTATTCCAGTAACTAACAGGGTAATTAGTATCTTTTTCATATTCCTAAAATACTAAAATGGATTGACAATTGCTCGGATTTGATTGAAATATGTCTTGCCAAATAAGTTTAAATGCACCAGTAGTGGATATAGTTGATTATACTTAATCCTGCTTTTCCAGCCCGTTTCTAATGGGTAGGTTTCATTATAAAATTCAAATAATGTTACCTCAAAACCGCCGAATAAATGCATCATGCCCAAGTCCATTTCGCGGTGACCATAATAAACGGCTGGGTCAATTAAATAGGGTTTGTTTTGCGCTCCTTGTATATAATTGCCAGACCAAAGGTCGCCATGCAATAATGCGGGTTTTTCTGCTGGCCATAGGTTGTCCACTTCTGCATAAATGCGCTCAATTTGTTTGCTTTCCGCTTGATTTATAATACCATGATCAACTGCAAGTTTAACTTGTGGTATTAATCGTTGGTTAATTAGAAACTCCGTCCAAGATTCGCATTGCAAATTGGATTGATGCAGAGAGCCAATGTAATTATCCTCAACAAAGCCAAAATTAGTCTCACTTATGTCATGTAATTTTGCTAAACCATATCCAAATGATTGCCAAAAGCTAGCATCCACTTGCCCTTGTTCTATATATTCTAGAATCAAGTATTGAAATCCTTCTAATTCACCATTTTTTTGAATAGTTGGAATGTTTAAGGTTTCGTTTTTTCGCAATTCATTTAACCCTTGTTCCTCCTTTGCTAACATTTGAGGATAGGTTTCGGCGTCATTAATTTTTATAACTGCTTTTTCCTTATTTTCATTAGTGACACTATATACTGCATTAATGTCTCCACCAGAAATTGGTTGAATTTGGATTTTTGAGAAGTGGTAAAGTTGTTGGATTAACTCCTGATGCGTCATGTTAAAGTTTGGCTATTTATTATTCCAAAAATTCATGGTACGTTCAATACCAATAGTAGCAAAGCTTTTAATAAATTCGGTAGCAACATCCATACGTTCTTGCAAGGTTTCTCGTTCTTCTGGAGACCATTCGCCCAATACATAATCAACCTGTCTACCTTTAGAAAATTCGTTTCCAACCCCAAACCTTAAACGTGGAAATTTAGAATGATTAAGCGTTGCAATTATATCTTTTAGGCCGTTGTGACCACCGTCACTACCTTTGCCTTTCATTCGAAGTTTTCCAAAAGGGAGTGCTAAATCATCCGTAATAACCAATACCCGTTCAATTGGTACTTTTTCTTGTTTCATCCAATAATTTAAAGCTTTACCACTTAGGTTCATATATGTTGAAGGTTGCAACAAAATAAGTGTGCGTCCTTTAAATTTGGCGCGTGCAACATCTCCTAGGCGGTCAACTTCAAACTCGGCTTTAGTTTGTAATGCAAGTTCGTCCAACACTTTAAAACCTATATTATGTCTTGTGTTGGCATATTTTGCCCCAGGATTTCCAAGTCCAACAATTAAATATTTCATGCTGTAATTAAATTTAAGCTAAAGATAATCAATTCGATTATCTCAAATGCGCTGATGCAAAATCAATGCCTTAGTTATGTTCCACAAAAAAAGGTTGTCTTGACAATGTCAGGACAACCTTTTATAAAATTATTTGAAGTTAGCTTATGCTTCAGCTCCTTCTTCAGCTCCCTCTTCAGTAGCTGCAGCTTCTTCTTCTTCCTCTTCATCAGCAGCAGCAGCACCACGTGCCATTTTCACTGAACAAATTACAGCATTTGCTGCGTTAATGATGTTTAATTTATCATTGTTAACGTCGCTTACACGAATCGCCATTCCAATTTTTAATGGAGAAATGTCCACTTCAATTGAATCTGGTAAATCTCCTGGTAAAGCATATACTTTTAATCTTCTAAAGATTTGTTGCAATTTACCACCATTTAAAACTCCTGGAGATCTTCCAAACAAGTTTACTGGAATATTTACTTTGATTTTTTTATCGTCTTGTAATTCAATAAAATCAATGTGTAAAATGTTATCCGTTACTGGGTGAAATTGGATGTCTTGTACAATTGTTTTTACTGTTTTACCGTCAAGGTCAACATTAATGATGTACACGTTTGGTGTGTAGATCACTTTTTCCATATCAACGTGTTTTACGCTGAAATGTGTTTGTGTCCCTGCACCATATACCACACATGGTACATTTCCAGCAGCTCTTACTGCCTTTGCATCTTTTTTCCCTACGTTCGTTCTTACCGAACCGCTCAATGATACTTCTTTCATTTTGTATTTGTTTGTGCGCGTTGTTATTTTACCGCGCGGTTTATTTACTTATTAAAATAGTTTACTAATCGATTCTTGATTAATTAAACTATGCATTACATCTGCATATAATTTAGCTACAGAAAGTACTTTTATTTTGTCTGATTTTCTTACTGCTGGAATAGAGTCTGTAACAACCAATTCAGTTAGTCCAGAATTTTCAATTCTATCATAAGCAGGTCCAGATAAAACAGCATGTGTACATATTGCGCGAACTGAAAGTGCTCCATTCGCAATAAACAAATCCGCAGCTTTTGTTAATGTTCCGGCAGTATCTACCATATCGTCAACCAATATTACATCTTTACCACGTACAT
>CAKZPK010000111.1 GCA_937139035.1 uncultured Crocinitomix sp.
TAAATCTTTGTTATTTAGAATGTTGTAAGACAAAAGAGGTTAGAAAAGGTTTAAATCAAAACGTTTTGAAACGGAGTTACACGGATTTGGAAGTCGATATTGAAGGATTAATTCTTGACTTGTTTGAGTGGCTGAGGTTAACGGACTGCTATTGATTCCTGTTACGGCTTTAAAGTTGAATTGTCCTAATTGATAACCTGCAAATACGGTAAAATAGGAGCGAGGCGTTACCGAACCTCCAAATGAAACTTTTTTAGTGTTAAGTGCTGCCTGGACAGTCATTGTTTGAAAACCATCTTGATAACTGTAGTTTACAACACCTAAAATGGAGATGTTTTTGTTTTTAAAAGGAGTGAGATTGTAGCCAATAACTCCAGAATAAGTATTAACTGTTTCATACTCTCCCCAATAAGTTGGATATGAGAATGGAGCATAAACTCCACCTATGAAAAACTTTTTTGAATATACTAATGCACTTAGTGCATAATTAGCTCGATTAGTAATTTGAATAGAATCGGTTGGATTTGACATGCCGTAAATTTCATTCACGTTTATTCTGCGTTGAGAAAGATCTAGCCGAGTACCAATTGAAAGTGAAAAGTTTTCAGAAAGATTCTGCTGAAAGCTATAGGACAAATTGAACTCTGTATTGGAATTTTGGTAACCTAAAATGGTTCCATGCATTAACGCTGCGCCAACACCGCCGTGCAAAAGTTTAACGGATTGATCATAAGAAACATAATTCTGTAATGAATAAGTGTCAAACCAAAGATTGGTAGCACCAATACCATAGTTAAGCCTTGGATTAGAACTGACTCCTGTAAAAGCAGGATTGTTACTTATTGGAAGTGCATTTAATGATCTGAATGCAAACTCTTGACTAAAGCTAAATTGGACACTTATAAGAGTAATAATAAGAAGGAAATGTTTCATTTAATCGGGGTTTTGTTTAGTCTGAGTTCATAAGCCTAAACAAAATAGAGGAAGAATAGTTACACTTAATTTATAAAAGAGTTAAACTTTTAGGGCGAATTTGGATTTTGAAATCGCCGTTACCTTGCAAGGGTTCACCATCTATATGGTAATAAACAGCATCACTTTTGCAAACAGCAATATTAAGCTCCTCTTTAAACGCAACACTCGAAAAATATTTGGAAGATTGGATTGATTTTGAAAAGAATTTGCGCGAAACCGCTGGTGCTTTTAACCATCCAAACCGATCGAGTAAGACCAATTCAAAAATGCCATCCTGAATGTCAGAATTAGGAGAGATAGTAAAACCATTTCCAAATTGCGAAGAGTTAGCTATACTGCACATAACGGCTTCTTTTTCAATGGCAATATCTTTACCGCTAATTTTAAATGTTGGGAGTTGATAGCGGTTGTATTCTCGTACAACCAATCTTGCGTAGCTCAAAAATCCACGTTTGCCAAATGAATCAAATTTCTCTGCCACATGTGCATCAAAACCAAAACCGCAGGTTCCTAAAAAAGGTTTGTCATTCACTAATCCAGTATCAATAGGGAAAGGATTAAATGCTGCAATGCGTTTTAATGCTCCAGCAACTTTTAACGGAATATGTAGGTGTCTCGCTAATCCGTTTCCAGATCCGCAAGGTATAATTCCTAAAGCGCATTTTTGATTGATAAGTGCACTTCCAATTTCATTGACAGATCCGTCACCTCCAACAGCAATTATGGCGTCATAGTTCTCTTTTTCTGCCGTTGCAATTTCAGCTCCATGTTTACGCTTTTCGGTGTATCGAATGTCCCAACTAAATTCATCAGTGGACAAATATTTGTCGATCAGTGGGGGAATGGTATTTTTTTTACCGACACCTGAAACAGGGTTAATGATGAATAATATTTTTCTAATGGTTGACACAATGTTTTATTGAACCGTCATTTCATTGCTGATTAAGGCATGATTATAAGCTTGAATCATTGCTTTTAAATGCTTTTCTAGAGCTGTAGAAAGAGCAATATCCGAAACTAGATTTTTTGTTTGTAGCTGATCTTCTATATTAAAGATACCCAATATTTTATCATCTTGATATTGGAGCATATAATTCTCATTTTTATAACTGCCAAAATAAAGATACTTGTCACCAATATAACTGGCGCTGTATCCTGTGGTTTCATCAAAAATAGATTTACCAAAAGCAAAGAATGGATCTTTATGTCCGATCAAATTCAGCAATGTTGGCATTATGTCCGCCTGGCTAACAATTTTATCTTCTCTACCGCGGAAAAATTGATTAGTAGGATGGTAAAAGACTAAAGGAATATGCATATTTCCCATATCCTTAAAATAAATTGGTGTGCCTGATGCTGGTGTGTGATCCGCAACAATTACAAATAGTGTATTGTCATACCAATCTGTTTGTTTTGCTTTTTCAAAAAATGTAGATAAGGCATAATCGGCATAGGCCACAGAATTGTGCATTTCTGACGGACCTTTAGTAAAGGTGTTTTTATGTTGTTCTGGTATGGTATAAGGTGGGTGAGATGAAATTGTGAAGATCGTTGAGAAAAAAGGACGTTTCATTTTAGAAATTTCATCAGCCGACCAATCTAAAAAAGGTTCATCAAAAATTCCCCACGTGCCATCAAAATCGGCATCATTATCATATTCAGACCGACCATAATAATGGTCAAAGCCACTTACATCTGCAAATACATCAAAATTCATTGAGCCGTTAGTTGCTCCATGAAAAAATCCTGTTTCGTATCCTTTTTTTGTTAATATTTTTGGAATTGATTCAATTTGATTGGCAGCATAGGATGAGGTTAAATATTCAATTTCCATTAATTTGGGAATTGATGAAATAACCGAAGGCATGGCATCCATTGATTTTTTTCCGTTTGCATAACAATTAGTGAAAACCAATGAACTATCTATCAGCTGATCTAAAAATGGGGTATAACCTTCTTCTTCTCCATTAATACTTGCAATATATTCAACCGAAAAGCTTTCCATTAATAGGACAACTATATTAGGTTGATCAAGTACAGGAGCGTCATTATACTGGCGAATTGGATTATAGATTGCGTTTAATTCAGCTGGTTCAAAATAATCTTTTTCTTTTAGCTCAATATTACCCCAAGTTTTGATAATTGTAAAGGCCGAGTTTAATACCAACTGTATGTTTTGATCAATAGTATAACTCGCCGCTTTAGGCGCTGCTATTGGGCGAACACCAAAACCTCCACGTCCTACAATTACAAATAAAGCTACTGTAATTGGAAAGAGAATAATTTGCCGTCCCCAAGAAACTGAATGACTGTCGTCTGCAATTCGATTAACACGTCTATAAAGCCAAACACCTAATATTTGAAGCAAAATTAAAATGACTAATAAGTACCAGTAATCTCCAATAAATGAAGGGATTTGCTGTTGTAAATCTTCTCCAAATCCTAACATTTTAATTAATGATGCTGTTGAGCGAGAAGAGGTATGCTTAAAATATTCAATGTCAATTAAATTAATAAGCGTAGTCAGAAATAAAATTATGTTGAAGGAAATCAATAAAATCCATTGGTACCAGCTTTTACCTCTGAACTTGTTTGGAAACATTTCTAAGGCAACCATTGGTAAAAAAACAATGGCTACTGTTACAATATCAAACCAAAATCCTGCTAAAAAATCTGTAAAATAAACGACTGGAAAATGGTCATTATTAAAAATTAAAAACAGCAGGCGACAAATGGTATAAATCAACACCAATACTCCAGCTTTAAGCAGGAATTTTAAGAAATAATTTGGCAGAAATTTCTTTAACAAAGGTTTGGTCTTTATGATGATTTAATAACTACTTATTGAACATCAACTCTCAACCAATGGTTAAATTGTTTTTCAGTTGTTGCATCAAAATTTTTCGAATACACATACTTCAAACGCTGTTGTTCACCCATTATTATTTCATAAGACATTAAAATATTATCTCTTGCAATTAAGAGTTCAAATTTATCTCCAGATAATTTGGTGCGAACATAGTCACTAAAATCATCCTGATCAACTCGGTATCCTTCAAAAGCAATGATTTCATCATTAACACTTAAACCATACTTTTCAGCAGCAGAACCAGCGTATACTGTTCTGATGATCAGTTTTCCATCTTCAGTTTTTGTTTTAATACCAAGCGTAGGAGAGGCGCCTTTAGTTTTGTCTGTAATATCTAATCCAACACCTTTAAAGAATTTTTTATAGTTAACAACTTGTGTTCCGTAAACATATTTATCAAAAAACCAGTCCATGTCTTCATCTAAAAATGATTCTAAAGAGGCTTGAAATTCTTCTTCTGTATAACCAACATCACTTTTCTTATAGAAATCTGCATAAAGCATTTGCAAAAAGTCATCCAATGTTTTTTCAGCTTTGAATTTATGAATGATATATAAATCAAGCATTGCAGCAAGAATTTGACCTTTTGAGTAATAAGAGATAGTTGTATTTACACTGTTTTCATTAGATCGGTAGGCTTTAATCCAAGCATCAAAACTTGCATGTGCCACTGGTTGAACACTGTTCCCAGGTTGATTTTCAACATAATTAATTGTGCCAAATAGTTTCGCTAAATATTCTTCTTGCGTGTAAAAACCTGCACGGCGTAATGCTAACTCGTCATAATAAGATGTAAAACCTTCCATTACCCATAATAGGTCTGTGTAGTTTTCGCAATCATAATCAAATGGTCCTAAGGTTTTAGGACGCATTCTTTTTACATTCCATAAATGAAAGTATTCGTGTGCCACCAAACTAATAAAACCTAAATAAGCGTCTCCTTCGTACGTCCAGCGGTTTACTTGCAGCGTGGTTGAGTTTTTATGCTCTAATCCTCCAGAAGGAACTGTGATATTGTGAATGATGAACAAATATTCTTTATTAGGGTTTTCACCCATAATAATCGTTTCGGCCTCAACAATTTTAGCCATATCTGTTTTTAGAGTAGGAATGTCATAATTTCCTTCGCCATACATTGCTACAGTGTGATGAACACCTGCGGCATCAAAATGAAATTCTTTTTGATTTCCAATTTCAATAGGACAATCTACTAATTGATCGTAATCATCATAGGCATAAACATTGCCACCTTTAGATTTTAATGCTGTTGAAATTTTACTGAAAGACTGGTGTGGTTTTATTGTTAATTGACCAGCAATGTCTTTTTCACCGTCCAAGTACATAAACATACTTGTACCATTTACATAACCATGCGAATCATCTAAGAAACTTGTTCGCACTGAAAGTTCAAATGCGTAAACCTCATAGCTAATCTTAACCTTTTTAACTCCTTTGGTTTCAATTCGCCATGAATTTTTATTTACTTTTTTAATTTCTAAATTATTACCAATTGCATCAACAGCTTTTACTTGGTTAACGCTTTTTGCAAATTCACGAACAAGGTAAGAACCTGGCGCCCAAACTGGCATTTTAATGGTGATAAATTTCTCCTTTAAGTCAGAAACCTCCATGTCAACCTCAAAATAATGTGAATTTGGGTGAGACATGCCTAGTGTATAATCTACATTAACAGCATAACCTGCTAACGAAAAATAGATGAACCCTAACAGTAAAAAAATTGATTTATTCATTTGTATTGATTTTGCTTAAAAAGTACGCATTTGAATTAAATATTAATTAGTTTTGTCTCAACACAAATTGTACCGAAAATGAAGCATTTAATCTATTCCCTATTTATTGTTACGCTTTTTATGGCTTGCAATACATCTCCTGAAACTACTGACAGTGTAAATTCGGGTGATAACGAAGAATTAGCACGATTGCGTTCTGAAGTTCGTGATTTAGAGAACAAGTTGGTTGAAAAGGATTCTGTATTGAATGAGTCGATCATGTTGTTTAACGAAATTGAGGAAAACCTAGCGAAAATTAATTTGAAGGAGGATGAAATTAGATTCCGATCAAACGATATTGAGTTGGCAGAGGATGGTAAACAATGGATTTTGCAAGAAATCGAAAACATTAACTACTTAAGGGAAGAAAACCAGAAAAAAGTAGGTGAGTTAAATAAACAGCTAGCAAATAAAAATGTAGAAATTTCTGAATTAAAGACTTTAGTATCTAATTTGATGAATAAAATTGAGGTACAAGAAGAGGAGATTGAAATGTTACGTGTAGAGTTATCTGATTTGGATAAAGAATATGTAGAGCTATTAGAGGCTTATCAAGAGCAATCGCAAATTGCAGCAGAAACTATTCGCGAATTGAATACGGTGTATTACGCTTATGGTTCTGAAAAAGAATTGATTGAAAATGGTGTAATTGTTAAAGAAGGTCGTTTTTTAATGCGTAAAACAGAGCTAAGAGGAGATTTAAATGATGAATACTTTACACAAATTGATTTAACGAAAAAGGATAAGATTGAGATTGTAGGTAAAAAAGTGAAGTTTATTACTGATCATCCTTCAAGTTCTTATGAAGTTATTTCTGAAGGTCAAAATCACACGATTCAAATTAATGATCCAAAAACCTTCTGGAAAGTATCTAAATACTTAGTTGTAGTGGTAGATTAATCTCTCCCATACAAGGTTCTGATTTTTATTTTCATTTAGTTGCGAGCGACTGCTTGTGTTGTGTAGCGCGTTTTGTTTGTTGGTGTTCGTAACCCTTCTTTAAGATTGCTTTGGACACTAGTATGATCATATTTGTGTGGCAAACAGGAACGAAAACAAATTGTAAAAATGAACTTTCTTCTTCTTTTATTAGCAATTTTTGGATTATCGGTAGGTGGGCTATGGACTGGAATGGCTGTTAAACTCTATAAAAGAAGAGGGGGCAGTGGAATCTTGAGATTTTTGCTGCATGGTGTCGTTGCATTTTTGATTGTTGCAATAATTTGGATGTTTTTAATATGGCCGGTTTTCTTCTTTGAGGAGGATTATCCCGTAAATGAAACTATTTTGTTTTTTGCAGTTATAATTTTGATATTGGGTGCATGGCCATTATTGGCTGATTACTATTTTAAGAAAAATCCAGTTGAAGAAGTGGAGAATCAGGAAACTTTAGATTCAGTAGTGGAAAAAAGTATTAACGAAACGGAGTAAATATGGAGGGATTTGTCGGATTATTAATTGCTGGAGGTTTATTAATTTCATGGATAATTGCAGGAGTCAATTTTGCCAGAGGAGGCGTATCGCTAAAGTTTTTTGGACACGTTGCTTTATGCATAGTTGTAATTGTTGTTTATTGGATATTTATTGTTCTTCCTGTATTAGGTTGTCGTGGTTTTCTTTGTGGGTTGGATGAAATTCTTTTATTCACATTGCTCTCAGGAGCAACCATTTTAATGTGGGGAATCATTTTACTGGTATATTCCAACAAGCATTATTCTAAGGGGAAAATGATTGATTCTAAAGGAGAAACTGAGGTGTTAGATACTCCAAATATTGAGGACGAAGAGTTTTAAGCCCTGCTTAAAAATGTTCGCCAAGCCAAGTTATCACATCATTTCTGATAGCAGTTTTATTACAACCTGCCCCTGACCAACCATGTCCGCAAAACTCATATTTTTTTAACTTGTGTGGAGCAGAAAAATCAGTAATAGAAGCCGGGGTAGTACCAAAGTGACTGTTTAATTCCACCATTAAAGAATCTGCATGGCCGTGAGGAACTAAATCGTCTGCTGCGCCATGCATTAAAAATACAGGCAAGTAGCGTAACAAATTATTGGGATTTGCTGGGCTTAAAGTATCTGTAAATGAAGGATTGGTAGTGCCAACTTCTAGTTCTGTCCCCACAAATGAATTAATTCCCCAACTTAAATCTGCAGAACCACTTGTGCTCATATCGCAACCTGCAGCTGCATCCCGCAATGCAAAAATTGAATTCACTGTAAAATTGTTGTAAGGAGCGGAACTGGCATTCGTTTTAAAAACCTCTTCATCCATTAATGTTGGGCCATAAAACGAAACAACCGTTTTAACATCAAAATCAGGAGTTCGTAGCGCATACATTAACGCAATATGTGCACCTGCGCTTTCACCAACCAAAGCAAAGTTATTGGGCGAAATAGCTAAAGTTCCGGCTTCAGATTTAAGCTTGGCTATAGCTAAGTCTAAATCTTCAATCATGTTATCCATATAAAAATTAGGATCACCAGTAAGTGCTATTGCGTCTTCTGTATAACATGCAAGTCTATATTTTAATAATGCCACGGCATAGCCTTCGCTCAATAGTTTCGCTGTTAAATCACTACCCGCCGGTCCAAATCAAATCTCAGAATCTGCCGCTAAGGGGCCTAAAACCCATGCTCCGCCGTGCACTAATAAAACCGTTTTGGTATTTTCATCATGTACACCAGGTAAGTATAAATCAAAGTGTTGCCGATCATCTGCTCCGTATGAAATTCGTTGAACCGTAGTGGGAGGGACAGTCTCGTAAGTGCAAGAGCCGTCATCTTTTTTTGCATTTTCATTATAATTAATTGCAGTAGGATCAGTACAGCCCTTTTTTTTGCAACTAGATGTGGTAATTATGAATAAGGAAATTAATGCAGTAAATAATAATGTCTTTTTCATTGGTGCAAATTTTAGTGGGCGTTCATCCATTTAACAATATCTGTCATAATTGTATTTTTTTGGCAACCTCCGCCAATCCAACCATGACCACAATTATTATAGATTGTTTTTTTTATCATTCCAGAATAAATACCATCATCAGCAATAATTGCATCAGGAAATTTACTCAAAAAAGCCGAATACATTAAATCCGCTTGACTATAAGGAACCAAAAGGTCTTCGTCTCCATGCATCAAAAATAGGGGAGTAGCACGTTCTATGTTTGCAGCTGTAACTGGTGAAACTTCTTGTAAATAAAGATTTTCTTCATATACTTTAACGGTATCATGATCGCCAAAGCTGCGTAGTTCCGTTAATACACTCAAATGCTTATTGGTTTCTAAATTACATACGTTTTCAGTTGTTCTAAAATAATTAATACCATCTACTAAAATTCCTTCAGGATAAGTGCTATCTAATTCATGCAAACCTATCTTCCATTCGCTATCATCTAAAGCTGTTGGACCAAACATTGAAACCGCAGAGACTAATTTATTGTTTGAAGCATTTCGAATGGCATAAGAGGTTACAATATGTCCGCCAGCACTTTCTCCTAGCAATTGAAAATGATCAGATCTAAAACCAAGTTCGGTGGCTTTGGATTGTAGATGTGCAATCGCTAAATCTAAATCCTCCATCATTTGATCTAAATACAGTGTTGTGTTTCCTGTACTCTCGTCAGGGTTGGTTTGGTAACAGGCTGTACGATATTTCATAACCGCGCAAGCATAGCCCGCATTTAAAAGTGGGTTTAAGATATCCCAACCGTATCTTCCGTCAAAAGTTGTGACTTTATTTGTTTCATTGTAACCAACAACCCAGCCGCCTCCATGAACCATTACAATTACTTTAGTGTTTTCATCATGGATGGCTGGCAAATACAACTGCATTTGCTGAATAGCTTCAGCTCCATATGTCAGTTTTTGATTAGAGATAGCGTAGGAACAAGAACCATCATCTTTTTCTGCATTAACGTTGTAATTTACTGCAAATGGATCGGTACATCCCTTTTTTTTGCAAGAAGAAAATAAGAAGATTCCTAATAGCGCGAATGCGCCAATAAATTTTATCGACTTCATAGGTAGTTTAATTGGTTACTACTTGAATGTCGACTGAGAGAATGAGTTCCCCTATTCTAAGGAACGTTAATTGCTGTAATATCAGCGTCTCCACCATTCATAATGCTAATTACAAGAATAGCAATGTAGGCAATGTAGGTTCCTAATAATAAAGCTCCTTTAAATCTACCAATTTTTCTACCTATAATCATTAATGGAAGTAGTCCTACTGCAATGGCAATCATCCACCAAAGGTCTGAAGCAATAATAGCATCAGAAACCTCAATAGGGTGTACAATTGAGGTTAAGCCAATA
>CAKZPK010000112.1 GCA_937139035.1 uncultured Crocinitomix sp.
GTCTTTATCTGCGAAACGATTAATTTTATCTTCTATTGATGGGCAATAACGAGGTCCTAAACTTTTAATCCGTCCGTTAAACATAGGTGATCTTTCAAAACCTTCACGAAGTAAATTATGTACCAATTCACTCGTATAAGTCATGTGACAAGAACGTTGGTTTGCTAAAGGTTTTGTGATGTCTAAATAAGAGAATTTTTCAGGGTTTTCATCTCCAGGTTGTTCAGACATTTTAGAATAATCTAACGATCTTCCATCTACTCGTGGTGGCGTTCCTGTTTTCATTCTTCCAGAATCGAAACCTAAACCTACTAACTGTTCGGTAATTCCTGTTGCGGCTTTTTCTCCTGCTCTTCCTCCTCCAAAATTTTTATCACCAATATGAATTAATCCATTTAAAAAAGTGCCGTTAGTAAGCACCACTGACTTTGCTTTTACTTCAATTCCTAAAGATGTTTTTACGCCAACTACTTTATCGTTTTCAATCAACAAACCAGAAACCATCTCTTGGTAAAAATCAAGGTTAGGAGTCCCTTCTAAAAGCAACCTCCAGTCTTCTGCAAATCGCATTCTATCGCTCTGCACTCTCGGACTCCACATAGCTGGCCCCTTGGATTTATTTAGCATTTTAAATTGAATAGCTGATGTATCAGAAACAATTCCGCTATAGCCACCAAGCGCATCAATCTCACGAACAATTTGGCCTTTGGCAATACCGCCCATAGCCGGATTACAAGACATCTGTGCAATGTTTTGTAAATTCATTGTAATAAGTAATGTTTTGCTTCCCATGTTGGCAGCAGCAGCAGCAGCTTCACTTCCTGCGTGACCTGCTCCAACAACAATAACATCATATACTTCGTTAAACATACTGTTCAATCTTTAAAACGTTCCACGTGGAACACTACCTAAATTAAGTGTGCAAATATACGCTGATTTCTTGAATATCTAGTTCAGTGATTTTAAGTAGTGGTTTTCTTTTTGCCTCATCAATTTAGCGTCTTCATCTGTCTTGTCTTTATAGCCACAATAATGCAAAATACCGTGAACTATAACCCGATGTAATTCCTCTTGAAATGAAACCTTAAAATCAGTAGCATTATCTTCTACACGTTCAATCGAAATAAAAATATCACCTTGTATTATTTTTCCGACTGAATAATCAAAACTAATAATGTCAGTTAAAGTATCGTGATTGAGAAATTCTACGTTTATATTATGTAAGTAATTATCATTACAAAAAACGTAATTTATGTCGCCTTCCTTAAATCCTTCCTCTAAAATTACATTAGAAATCCAAGTAGAAATTTCGTTATCATTCTCTAATAAAAATTCGGTTTCGTAATTAAAATTAATCATTTGCCTTTTTAAAATACTCTTGCACCTTTTTTCTATAAACTTGGCGCAAAGGTAAGGTTTGTCTATTCAATATTTCAGTAGTATTAAAATATTGTTTAGCAGAAGGGATTTGATTATTAGTGTTGTTATCAAAATTATTTTTATTCGTTTCAGATTCGCGTTTACTATCTTCTCCTTGTTGAAAAGTAGCGTTCTCCATTTTTAATAGTTGATGCTTTATCTCCATCATTTTTTGAAGAGTTTGATTGGTAAAGCCTTTGTTTAATAAATCTAGCTCAACCTCTTCCATTTTTTTTAATAACGCATCTCCATTTCCTTTTGATCCCTTGCCTTCTTTTGATAATCGTTCTTCTAAAGCATTGCGTAGTTCTTGTTGTTGTTGATAAATCTCATATAATTTACCGTTTAAATCTTCATTAAGCCCTTCTCCTTCTCCGCCGTTTTGATTGCCTTGACTGCTCTTTCCTTGTTTATCTCCATCTTGTCCTCCTTCTTTGTTTTTTCCTTTTTTATCGCCTTTGCCATCTTTATCTCCTTCTCCTTTTTGAGGCTTTTTCCCTTTACCTTTCTTCATTCCTTCTTCCATCATTTTATTAAGCTGCTCCTGGCTCATAATAATATCTGGGAGCTGCATATCTCCTTTCCCACCTTTACCTTGAGACATGCTCATGTTTTCCTGCATGTTATCTAAAACATCACTTAAAAAATTAGCCAAATTATTAGCCGCTGTAATTGTAAATTGTTGATTTGAAACACCTTGATACAGTTGGTTTTCAGCCAACAAGCTTAGTGCCTTATCTATATTATAAAAAACTTCTGTTATTTCTTTATTAACGGTTTCTGATAGTTTTGGTTGACGCAATGATAACGCAAATAAACTATCATCTATATGCTCAAAGTGCTCTTTTAGGTTGTGTTGCTTTCTTAAAAAAGACGCATACTTATTATGATTGACTTCAATGGCTTTAAATTGATTCATGAGTGCTTCTTGGTCAAAAGAAAACAATACTAAATTATCAAGAATTTGCCTTAGTGCTTCTGCGTCTTCTTGCATTTGATTAGATTCTCCTCCGCTCATAGAGTTTTGCATTTTCTCACTCATTTGCTTCATTTTTTGAGCCGCCTTCTTCTGGTTCTTTTGAGCATTCTTT
>CAKZPK010000113.1 GCA_937139035.1 uncultured Crocinitomix sp.
GAACATTGAACATTGAACATTGAACATTGAACATTGAACATTGAACATTGAACATTGAACATTGAACATTGAACATTACCCTCCTACATATTTTTTAATTTCGTTCAGCTTCATCAAAGCTTCAACAGGTGTTAAAGTATTGATATCTATGCTTTCAATTTGATCTTTAATTTGCATTAAAACAGGATCATCTAACTGGAAAAAACTTAGTTGCATATTGGCATCTGCAGCAATTGCTTTGGCTTCTGATTTTAGATCACCTGAATGACTTTTTTCCAATTGAACTAATATTTGATCCGCACGATTGAGAACGGCTTTTGGCATACCTGCCATTTTTGCTACATGAATCCCAAAACTATGTGCACTTCCGCCTGGTACTAGTTTCCGCATGAAAATAATTTTGTTCCCCAATTCTTTAACAGAAACATTATAGTTTTTAATGCGTTTAAAAGTTCCACTCATCTCATTTAACTCATGATAATGCGTAGCGAATAATGTTTTAGGTTTTGCGCTTTTATTCTCATGCAAATATTCTGTAATAGACCAAGCAATCGAGATCCCATCATAAGTACTCGTTCCCCTCCCAATTTCATCTAGAATAATTAAGCTTCGTTCTGATAAATTGTTCAAGATACTCGCCGTCTCATTCATTTCAACCATAAAGGTTGATTCTCCAGATGAGATATTATCAGATGCTCCAACTCTTGTAAATACCTTATCAACAATTCCTAAAGTAGCAGCATCAGCAGGAACAAAACTCCCCATTTGCGCCATTAAAGAAATTAAGGCCGTTTGTCTTAGCAAGGCAGACTTACCAGACATATTAGGTCCAGTAATCATGATGATTTGCTGTGAATCATTGTCCAAATAAACATCATTGGAAATATAAGCCTCACCCATTGGTAATTGTTTTTCAATTACAGGGTGTCTTCCTTCCTTAATATCAATCACAAACGATTCATCCATTTTAGGGCAAACGTACTGATTTGATCTAGCTACCATAGCAAATGAATGTAAACAATCAAGCTTTGCTAATTGAGAAGCGTTGTGCTGTATTGGAGTGATATAGTCCGCCATGGATAATACCAAGTCAGAAAGAAGCGTACTTTCTAATTGGTGAATTTTTTCTTCGGCACCCAATATTTTTGACTCGTATTCTTTTAATTCTTCGGTAATATATCGTTCGGCATTAACCAACGTTTGTTTTCTAATCCATTCTTCAGGTACTTTATCTTTATGCGAGTTTCTAACCTCAATATAGTAGCCAAAAACATTATTAAAGGCAATCTTTATACTTGAAATTCCTGTGCGTTCAGCTTCGCGCACCTTCATTGCTTCTAAATAATCTTTACCTGAATTCAATACCGCACGTAAATCATCCAGTTCGGCATTTACGCCCTCTGCAATTACCTGACCTTTGCCAACCGCAATAGCTGGATCAGCATCAATTTCTTTTTCAATTCGCTCACGCAATGCCGCACAAGGGTTTAATTGATCACCAATTAACGGTAATGCTTTTGATTTAGCTTTACTACAAGCTTCCTTAATCGGGTCAATTGCAGTTAATGCACGCTTAAGTTGTACAATCTCTTTTGGATTAATACGCGTTGTTGCTACTTTAGAAATGATTCGTTCTAAATCACCAACCTCTTTCAACTGCGTTTCTATGGTTGATTGAAAGTCACTTTCGTTTAAAAAGTATTGTACAATTTCATGGCGCTCACGAATCGGAGCTAAGTCTTTCAAAGGTAATACCGTCCAACGGCGCATCATTCTGCTACCAGGAGGTGTCAAAGTTTGATCAATAATATCAATCAATGTTACGGCGCCTTCGTTTTGCGAATAAAGTAATTCTAAATTTCGAATTGTAAAACGATCTAACCATACATATCGATCCTCTTCCAGTCTTGAAATGGTTGTTATATGTGAAAGTTTATCATGTTGCGTTTGCGATAAATAATGCAACACTGCGCTACCTGCAATTACAGCCATTTCCATTTTATCAATGCCAAATCCTTTTAATGATTTAACTTCAAAATGTTTCTCTAAGTTTTCTTGTGCAAAATCAGTCGTAAACACCCAGTCCTCTAGCTTATAGGTATAAAATTTATCACTGAAATGTTCTAAATAAAGCTTTTGTTTTCCTTTTTGAAATAATATTTCTTTTGGACTAAAACTTTGAATTAGCTTATCGATATATTCAAAATTCCCTTCAGCAACTAAAAATTCACCTGTAGATACATCTATAAATGAAACCCCGGCTTGTTTACCTTCAAAATGAATGGCCGCCAAGAAATTGTTTTCGCTTCCGTCTAATACTTTGTCATTGTATGAAACACCAGGTGTTACCAATTCGGTTACGCCACGTTTAACAATAGTTTTAGTCATTTTAGGATCTTCCAATTGATCACAAATGGCAACGCGCATTCCTGCTCTTACTAATTTGGGTAAATAAGTGTCAAGCGAGTGGTGTGGAAAACCTGCTAATTCAATTTCCGAAGGACTATCTTTCCCTCTTTTAGTTAAGATGATATTAAGGATATTGGACGCTTTAATAGCATCCTCGCCAAAGGTTTCGTAAAAATCACCAACACGAAACAGCAACATTGCATCAGGGTATTTTATCTTGATTTGGTTGTATTGCTTCATTAACGGTGTTACCGTTGCTTTCTTACTACTTGCTTTTTTCTTCGCCACGTTTAATTGAATTTTGGAAAGACGAATTTAAGGCATTGTTTTACCTTACAAAAATTTGTGTAAACTGACTTATCAATACTTGTTAACAGTTATAAAATCAAATTTGCAAATGATTAGTTTTAGCAAGCAACTTTTATGGTAATAGCTGTTCCTTTTCCTGAGGCTGATTTAAGATTAATAGTTCCGTTTATTTGATCTACTAATGCTAGAATTATTTCAAAGCCAAGTGAGTTTTGATTGTCTAGATCGAAATTTTCAGGCAATCCAATTCCATTATCAGAAACCAAGATATTGTAGTGTTGATTAATTTCAGAAATTGTAACTTCTACTTTTGACGTAGGTTCAGTATGTGATTCTGGAAAGGCATATTTGATAGAATTAGAAATTAACTCGTTCAAAATAAGCCCGCAGGATAAGGCTAGATCGAGCGAAATTTTATTGTTTTTAACTGCAGTAACATCTAATGAAATTATGGTTGTTGCTCCAATTGATTCAATCATTAAGTCAATTATGGACCTAAAATATTCGTTAAGGTTTACAAATTCGACATTAGAGGTTTGATGTAGTTTTTCGTGAACAAGGGCAATAGCCTTTATTCTATTGCGAGTTTCGCGAAACATTTCGATAGAAGCTTGATCATTTAAATGGTGAGATTGTAGGTTGAGCAAACTTGAAATTAATTGCAAATTGTTTTTTACACGGTGATGAACCTCTTTTAATAGGATGGATTTTTCCTCTAATGATTTTAGTATTTTTTGCTCTACTATTTTTCTTTCAAAAAAGAGTGGGATTTCATAATTGTTGTCAAGGTTAGTGTTGATAGATTCTTTTTCTAAATAGGCTTCAATTTTATTGGGATGTGCCGTAATAAAAGTGCAGTTTTCATCCCCTTTTCCGCGGCAAGTTATTTCAATTGATGTTAATGGAATTCCAAAACTTTCTTCACACCAACCAGATGAGTAACCGGCGTTCATTGTGCAAACAGGTCTATCAGAAATTTTATTGCTTTTAATCCATGACTCGGCTTCAAATGAGTGCGGATGATGGTATTTTAAGTAGAAATTTTCATCAGGAGAAGGATTACTATCTATAATTTCAACGCTTGCCCAACCGCTATAAGCAAAATGTATGGGGCCGGCAGAAAGCTTTTCAATTGGGCTTGTTAAATTCATTTTTTTGTGAAAAGCTTTGGCATCCTCTAAGCCTAATACATGCGAAATGTCAAAAAGGAAATTCTGTCCAATTCGAATTGCTTCATCATTTCCTTTATGTGAATAAAGTCTTTTTATCTCCTCCAAAAAATCAATAGAAAGAGAAGAGGCGCGCATCAAAACATAACGCTCGTTATCAATCAAAACAGAAGCTTTTGCTGGATCAAATTGGAGTTTTTTAAAGTAGTTTGAAACCAGTTTTTCTGCTTCGTCAAAAATAGGTTTGAAAGCTGGTGGAGTTGTGACTACGGATTGTTCAACGTCTTTAAACAAATGGTTTTCTTTTAACCGTGCATTTTCATCCTCAAGCTCTTTAATTTTTTGCTTTAAAACAGATATTTCTTCTTTTAATATAGCGTTCATGTGAAATTGATTAAATCCCCTTAGTTTAAGATGACTATTTCATGATGTGTACTGTTTTGAGTAATTACTTTCACTATAATTGAGCCTTTAAGGTTGTTTAGAAGATCAATTGTATGATGTGTTTGTGTAGTAGAGTTTGAATAAATTAATTGCCCTGAAAGATCGAATATTTGAACGAGAACAGGTCCGTCAAAATCCTGATTAAATTGAAGATGTATTAGACCTTTTGACGGATT
>CAKZPK010000114.1 GCA_937139035.1 uncultured Crocinitomix sp.
TTACCGTTGGATTTTATATCTTAGAGCTATGAATAAGTTCCTGTACTTTGCTTTCATAATTTCAATAGTTAGCTGTTCTAAAACTCCTTTGCTCGAATCTTCTGAGGCAATGGTTGGAACATGGATCCATTATACTGCAGAAAATGATGCGCACCGAATCATTATTTATGAGGATGGAACAGGATCAATGGAATGGATTGCAAATGGAGAGGTCAGCCGTGCAACAAAAGTACGCGAATGGTATTTAGATGACAATATCCTTGCTTTTGGCAAAGCTGCTTTTAACGGAGAATCGTACGAAATTGACAAATATCCTACCTTCACATGGGATGAAATCATAAGCTATTATGACACAATTCAGGAGACTTCTCGATATATCATTTTAGACGATTATTACTACGCAGAAGAGTAAGAATTACCTACCTTTACACCGATTAAATTATAGAAAAATGAAACATTTAGCGGTTATTATTTGTAGTGTAATATTGGTTGCCTGTGGAGGTGAAGAAACAGAAGGTTGGGCAACAGATGACATGCTAGTACAACCCAGCGAATTTGCTGCTGGAGAAAAAGTGTATATGGGAACTTGTGTAGCTTGTCATCAGAAGGATGGTGCAGGTTTGGCAGGAGCTTTTCCTCCACTTGCAAACTCAGATTATTTATTGGCGGATAAAGAACGTGCAATAGAAATTGCTGCGAACGGTTTGGAAGGAGAAGTTACTGTAAACGGTGAGGTGTATAATACTGTTATGGCACCGCAAGGTTTATCTAATAAAGAGGTAATGGAGGTTGTAAATTATGTGCTCAATAGTTGGGGGAATGAAGGCGGAACTGTGACAATGGAACAGGTTGATGCTATTATGAATAAATAAAACAATCGCCCTGCGCTACCTTGGGTTTAAAAATGCGCAAGACGATTGTTGCCAAAGCCAAGCTTTGACTTCTTTTTAATGTTAGTGCAACTTACGGCTTAATTTATTATTGAGGGCTATCAACTCTCTACAATAAAAACGAATTTTCTATTGGTCTATTTCAAGAATTTAAGCTTATTATGGCAAATAAATTTGGTTATTTCACCAAACTATTGTTATGCCATTCTGTTCATTTCATAACCATTAAGAACTTTTGAATATTTCGCCGCCCTAACAAGAAAAAAAAGTTGTTTTTTTTACTACATTTGGACGTAACCACAAAAAATACGTGCAAATGATTCTATTAGACGGTAAAAAAACATCCAATGACATTAAAGATGAGATCACAATTAAAGTTGCTGAACTCAAAAAACAAGGAAAAAAAACACCACATTTAGCTGCGATTATTGTTGGAGCTAATGGAGCAAGTATTACTTATGTTAATGCTAAAGTTAAAGCTTGTGAGAAAGTAGGGTTTGATTCTAGTTTGATTCAGTTGCCTGAGGATGTGTCTGAAGCAGAATTATTAGCGAAAATTGATGAATTAAACAATGATGATAATATTGATGGATTCATTGTGCAATTGCCTTTACCAAAACATATTGATGAGCATAAAGTAACCTTAGCGGTTTCTCCTGCAAAGGATGTTGATGGTTTTCATCCTGAAAATTTAGGACGTATGGTTTTGGATTTACCGTGTTTTTTACCTGCCACTCCATATGGTATTGTTCAGTTATTGGATCGTTACGATATTGAAACGTCTGGTAAAGATTGTGTGGTGATTGGAAGAAGTCATATTGTAGGTTCACCAATGAGTATTTTAATGGCACGTAATAATAAAGTGGGGAATTGTACGGTTACATTAACACATTCGCGCACAAAAAACTTAACGGAGTATACTAAAAAGGCGGATATAATAATTGTGGCACTTGGTAAAGCCGAGTTCTTAACGGCGGACATGGTGAAAGAGGGCGTTGTGGTAGTTGATGTTGGAATTACACGTGTGAAAGATGATTCTAAAAAATCCGGATTTAGATTATTAGGAGATGTAAAGTTTGATGAAGTAGCACCTAAATGTTCATATATCACACCTGTTCCTGGTGGAGTAGGACCTATGACAATTGCTTCTTTAATGATGAATACTTTGCAGGCTATAGATATGAAATAGGATGGCATATTACCAAGAATCGAAAAAGTTCAGTTTAGCTCGCATGGCGTGGGCGTATCCTTTGAGCCTGTTAATCATTTTTGGTATTGCTGACTTGTATGCTTATGTTACTTTAGAGAATCCCGCAAGTTTCTTTAATTTTTTAAGGATAGTACTCTTTGCAGAGAAAGGAGGGAGGCTGCTTGACAGCAGTGAGTGCAGGGAGAGTAAAAGGGTTATGACACTAAAATGTAAGGTGTAAATAGTTTATTACTTTTTGGTTATGG
>CAKZPK010000115.1 GCA_937139035.1 uncultured Crocinitomix sp.
ATTAATGCTTGCATTAGTTCAGCCAGTCTATGGGCAACCTCGAGATAATGACACAAAGTTAGCTGCGCATTATTTTGGTAAAGGGCAATTTGAAAAAGCCGAGATTTATTATCAGAAGTCGTTTAAAAAATATGATTCTCAATTGTATTTTGATCGCTATTTTTTATGCCTTTTTTATCAGGAGAAATTTGATGATGCAGAGAAATTAGTGCAGAAAAGAATTAAGCGTGATCCTTATACAATAGCTAATAAGTTTAAATTGGCTGATGTATATAAAGAGACAAATCGCGAAAGTGAGGCGGATAAGATATATGATAATCTAATTCAGGAATTGCCTCCCATACAAACACGAGTAGAGAATTTGGGTAAAACCTTTCAATCGAAAGGGATGTATGATTATGCCTTGCAAACCTTTATGAAAGGCCGTAAAATCTTGAAAAAAGGATATGGTTTTCAATTAGAATTGGCTTCGCTTTATTCATTATTGAATCGCCCGTCTGATATGATTCAGGAATATTTGAATTTATTAGATTATAGCCCTGTTTATGTTCGTACGGTTCAAACTTACCTTTCACGTGTGGTTGATTTTGAAACGGATAAAGAGTTGGTTGAAATGCTCCGCGAAGAGATCCTTTTAAAAGTTCAAAAAAATCCAGATCAAGAGGTATACAATGAAATGTTTATCTGGTATTATTTGCAAAAAAAGGAATTTAATGGCGCGGTAATTCAAGCGAAAGCCTTAGATAAGAAAAAGGATGAAAGTGGCCGCCGTGTTTTAGAAATTGGAAACGTGTGTCAGGCAAACGGCGCATATCGTGAAGCAATGAAGGCGTATCAATATGTCATTGATTTAGGAAGCAAATATCCGAATTATCACATTGCTGTTCAAAGCAAGCTCGCTGCCGAATTTGAAGAATTAACGCAACGTAAATCATTCACGCAAGATGAAATTAAAACTGTAGCTGAAGACTTTGAAGCCGCCTTGCAAGATATGGGCAAAACTTCAAGAAGTTTGGGCGTAATGGAGCAATTGGCCCGTATATATGCGTTTCATTTAAATGATACAAAAAAGGCCATGGCTTTGGTTAATGAATGTTTAGAATTACCTGTGGGAAGGCAAGAAGTTGCTCGCCTTAAAATTCTTAAAGGTGATATTCATGTGGTGTCTAATGATATTTGGGATGCTTCTTTACTTTATATGCAGGTTGAAAAAGCCTTTAGCGAGGATGTAATTGGACATGAAGCCAAGTTTAAAAATGCAAAGGTGTTTTATTATGACGGTGAATTTGAATATGCGAAAGCCCAATTGGATGTTTTAAAAGCATCTACCAGTAAGTTAATTGCGAATGATGCCATGCAATTGTCACTGCTTTTGCAAGATAATTTGGGCATTGATACTACCACGGCTCCTGTTCAACTTTATGCAAATGCTGACTTATTATTGGCGCAGAATAAATTTGATGAAGCCATTGCAATGTTGGATAGTTTAGAAAAAGGTTACCCATTTCATAGTATGGTAGATGAAGTTCTTTTTAAAAAGGCTGAAATATACGAAGGTCAGCAAAAGTGGGCTCAAGCAGTGGAACTGTACACAGTTGTTGTAGAGTCTTATTCGCATGATATTTTGGGAGATGATGCCACTATGCGCCTTGCAAGAATTTATGAAACGAGATTAGATAATCGTGAAAAAGCAGCCGAGTACTATAAGAAAATTCTTTTTGATTTTAGCGGAAGTCTATATACTGCTGAAGCTCGAGAAAAATATCGTAATATTGTAGCCGAGTTTAATTAAACTATTTCTAGTCGAAATAGTGTCCTCAATGAATTAATTATGTCAGAAAAAGAGATGCAAGTTATTTACAATGTTACCGTTTCGGTAGATGTTGATAAAAGTTTAGAATGGCTAGCCTATATGAAAGAAGTTCACATTCCAGATGTTATGAATTCAGGCTTTTTTTTAGAATCAAAAATTTCTAAGGTGATTGGGCATGAAGAAGGAGGGAAAACTTTTGCTGTTCAATACTTATGCATGAATATGGCAACTTACGAAGAGTATCAACAAAAGGCAGCACCAGCCTTGCAAAAAGACCATACTGAAAAGTTTGGAAAAAGTACAGTGGCATTTAGAACTTTATTACACGTTCACCAGAGCTTTTAAGCATGACAGTTAAGGCTAAAAAACACCTAGGGCAACACTTTTTAAATGATAAAACAGTGTGTACTCGAATGACCAGTGCTATAGAAGGCACGGGTTATGAATTTGAATCCGTATTAGAGGTTGGTCCAGGTATGGGTGCGTTGACTGAACCCTTGCTTCAGTCTAAAGAATTTGAAACACATGTAATTGAAATTGATACTGAATCCGTAGTATATCTCAAGCAGCATTTTCCAGCTTTGGGAGATCGGATTTATGAAAAGGATTTTTTGCATTCTGATTTAACAACGTTTATGGGGAATAAGCCCTTTGCCGTTGCAGGAAACTTTCCTTATAATATTTCGACTCAAATTTTATTTAAAGTGTTGGATTATAAGGATCAAATTCCTTTGGTTGTTGGGATGTTTCAAAAGGAGGTTGCGGTGAGAATTGCAGAGCCTCCTGGGTCAAAAAAGTACGGAATTACCAGCGTTTTATTACAGGCATACTACGACATTGAATATTTGTTTACTGTACCGCCTGATGTGTTTACTCCGCCACCAAAAGTAGATTCAGGAATCATTATTTTAAAACGTAATCAAACCAAAAAACTAAACTGTGACGAAGGCTTGTTTAAACGTGTTGTTAAAATGGCGTTTAATCAACGACGTAAAACATTGCGAAATTCTTTAAAGGCAATGATTAATGAACGTAATTTCCCTTACCAAGATTACAGTGAAATGTTTGCACGGCGCCCCGAGTCGTTTTCAGTTGATGAATTTGTAACGCTTACAAATCTCTTTGAAAATGCCTAGCCCAATGGTATAGGTTGTTTGTCGCGATATTTTTATATCTTTGTTAGTAACCCTTTTATGTATTAATACCGTATATTAAGGTTAAATGATAAAACACTTCATCACTCTACTCCTACTAATTTTCAGCTTAAACAGCAATGCGCAAGCGTGGAAAACTGTGCGTCATGAAGCGTATTTTGGATTAGGAGCTTCAAACTTTTTAGGAGATTTAGGTGGGGCGAAAGGTATTGGTACTCATGGGATTAAGGATTTAAAAATTCGCATGACAAGACCAACTGTAATGCTTGGTTATAAATACATGCTTAATCAATATCTATCTGTAAAAGGAAGCTTGATTTGGGGACTTCTTAATGGAGATGATGCCGTTACCAAAAATGAAATTAGAAATAATAGAAACTTAAGTTTTAGATCTAATATTGGAGAAGTAGCTGCATATATTGAGTATTTCCCGTATATAGATAAAGTGTATCCTAGATATAAATTAAAAGGGGTTCGTGGAAATAAAGCTTTTTCATTGTCTCCGTATTTATTTACTGGTATTGGGATAACATTATTTAATCCTAAAGCAAATTATAATGGAGATTGGGTTGCTTTGCAACCTTTAGCAACTGAAGGCCAAGGTTTGGCTGGACGTCCAGAAAAATATAAGCGAGTTACAATGTCTTTTCCAATTGGAGCAGGGGTGAAATATAGAATTAATAAGCAGCTCGCATTGAGTTTTGAGTTAAGTTTAAGATATACATTGACTGACTATATTGATGATGTTAGCACCTCTTACTATTTGCAAGATGAAATTGAAGCAAGTACAGGTGCAATAGCTGCAGAACTTTCTGATCGATCAATTAACCCTGCAATTAATGGTGTAATTGAATATGGAGATGGTAGAAATAATTATTTACAAAGAGGCGACCCAAGGTGGAATGATGCCTACATGTTTGGAATCTTTTCTATTCATTACCGATTCGTTAAAGGACAAACATTTATCCCAAAATTCTAATTGAATATGCGTGCTTTACTTACCGCTCTAGTTTGCGTACTATTGAGTTCGTCAGCGTTGGCTCAAGGATTCAAAACTTCTTCCGAAGTAGGTTTTTTCGGTGGTGGTTCATATTATA
>CAKZPK010000116.1 GCA_937139035.1 uncultured Crocinitomix sp.
TGGCGTTCTGCCAGCGTTACTTCAATCCCATTATCAAGAACGGCGTGTTGAAGAGGCGGTAATTTGATGTCGGCCTTGGCGTTAACGTCAGGCAATTTACTTCGGTCCGTATTGCTTTCAGTTGTTTTATAAGAGCCAAACGGTACGAGATCGAGTTTGAAAAAACCATTGGTAAGCCATTTATTGGCCGTATTTCTCACGTCTTTTTTTGTTGAAGCGTTTTGCCATGCCTGCTTTGTGTGCACGAAACTTGGGTCGTTCGCATAGATAGCGCCGCTGGCGAGAACGGATCCTTTGCTGGAAATACTTTCCATCGCACGTATTAAACTATTATCAATAATGACTTTAACGCGATTTAGTTCTTTTTGTGTAGGGCCTTTTTCAATAAATTCTGCAAGCATTTCTTCAATTATATCGGCGATTTCATCTGGGTTTTCACCGTATTTTAGTTCTGCAGATATCATAAACATTCCAGATAGTTCACCCGGCACAATTGAGGCAGATGCGCTATTGACGCGCTGTTCATTATGGACAAGTCGTTCATAAAGACGGCTGTTGCGTCCACCACCAAATATTCTTGCTGCAACTTCAAGCTCTGCATATTCTTTTGTTGTTCTGCCGGGTATCGCCCATGACCAAGTAAGATATGTTTGTGGAACCTGATCTTCCATTACTTCATAACGATTTTCTTGATGGATTGGCACCCATGATTTACGATGACTCATTGGTGGTCCCGCAGGAATATCACCGAAATATTTATTCATTAATGGTTTAGATTGTTCAGCATCAATATCACCGCTCAGAACAACAACAGCATTATTAGGCCCATAATAACTATTAAACCAATCTTTAACATCATCGAGTGTGGCGTTATCAATATCTTCCATCGATCCTATTACGGAATGATGATAAGGATGACCTTTTGGATAAACACCTTCATATATATTGAAGTAGAGTTTTCCGCCGGGACGATTTTCGCCTTCTCTTTTTTCATTTTTAACGACGTCGCGTTGTTCGGTCAGCTTGTCTTCAGAAATAGCGCCTAGCAAATGACCCATGCGGTCAGATTCCATCCATAAAATACGATCTAAACCTCCTTTTGGGACGGTTTGATAATAATTGGTTCGATCTCTTGAAGTTGTGCCGTTAATTCCACTGGCGCCAATTTCTTGTAGTGGTTTAAAAAAATCATCATCATAATTTTCACTACCATTAAACATTAAATGTTCAAATAAATGGGCAAAACCGCTTTTACCTTCTGGTTCATCTTTTGATCCAACATGATACCAGACGTTTACATTAACAATTGGTGCTTTTCGGTCCTCGTGAACGACAACGCGCAATCCATTTTTAAGGGTATATTGTTCATATTCAATCTTAGATGTATCATCAGCATATGCGGAAGATGTAATAAAAAGAAATATCAATAATGATAATGTGGATTTCATTAAAAACTCCAAATGTTTTTTGTTTTTATTATCATAAGCATATTATGATAATAAACGAATAAATATTTCGTGACTATATAAGGTTTCTCTAGTGATCAAAATAACAAACAGTAAATTTTTAAACGAAGATGACATCGAAATCCGTTTTATTAGGGCCTCTGGTCCTGGTGGGCAACACGTCAATAAAGTGGAAAGTGCAGTTCAAATCAAATTCGACGCTAAAAGTTGTGATTTTATCGATCATGCTATGTTCACTAGATTACGTCAATTGTGTGGGTCAAGAATGACAGCTGATGGTGTAATTGTTATTACTTCGAGCGAGACAAGGTCGCAAACAAGAAATCGTGATGATGCTTTTGAGCGCTTGGTGCAGATCTTAAAAAAGAGCGCGATTAAACCAAAACTAAGAAAGAAAACTAAACCTTCACTTGCGTCTAAGAAACGACGTTTAGAAAGTAAGAAAAGGACTTCCTCTCTAAAAAAAATGCGGAATAAGAAAATTACCGAATGAAGAAAAGGGCCACTTATTCAGAAGGTGCGCTTTTCTCGGGGTTATCATTGCCGGTCCATTTCGGCATCGTAACATGATTATCTGCAGTAACACCTGCGCGATTCAAGACGATCGGAACCGTAGATAATAAAATCTTTAAATCAAGCATAAAGCTGCAATGATCAACATACCAGACGTCCAAAGTAAACTTTTGGTTCCAGCTTAATGAGTTGCGGCCTGTTATTTGTGCCAAACCGCTAATTCCTGGGCGAACTTCATGTCGGCGCATTTGTTCGGCTGTATAGCGTGAGGCATATTCAGCGATGAATGGTCTTGGGCCTATAAGGCTCATATCACCTATGACGACATTCCATAATTGTGGCAATTCATCGATGCTCCAATCACGAAGAATTTTTCCGAAGCGCGTTAAACGAAATTCATCGTTTTGAAGTTCACCGTTTTCATTGACACAATTTGTCATGCTACGGAATTTCCAAATTTTGAAAGTTTCACCGTTATAGCCAAGGCGATCTTGTGTAAAGAAAACAGGGCTACCCATTTTCAAGCGAATTAGAACAATAGCCAATAAAAATAAGGGAGATAGCATTAGGATCATTACTAATGCACCGAAAAAATCGATGAGACGTTTCCACGAATTTCTATAGTTCATTTTATACATAATTTTCCCCAGGGCCTTTTTGCTATTAGCGTTCTATACTTCTAATAATGTAAGCTACAATATAGTTCTTAAATTAATGTAACATTAATGGAACATATTTTTTTCAGTAATATTAGCTATTGATTCAACTATATAGATTGAAATTCTCTAATTTACATTAACAAATTAGCTCTAACCTCTTATTAATGATTGATTTATTAAGTCTAAAAACTTCTGTTTTCCATAAAGAGCAATAAAAGAACCCATGCGGGGCCCTTCTTTTTGACCAAGTAAAATTTCATATAATGCGCCAAACCACTCACGAAGATTTTCATATTCTTTTTCTTCAAATTTTGGATATGCTTTAATTTTTAAATCTCCTAAATTTTGAGAAAGCTGATTTGTAATTTTATCAGCCTTAGAAAAGTAAAGATGATGAGTGTTTAATATATCGACTTTTAAATCAACAATTTCTTGTTTTAATTTATCAATATCAGTCAATAAAACATTAATATCGACTTTTTTCTTTTCTTCAATATCTATTTTTTTCTCAAGTTCTTTTAGGATTATATTCTTCTCTAAGAATTTAACTCCTTTTTTATATACTTCGTTTTGTTGGATTGAACTAATTATTTGTTTCTTACTTTCTATATCATCATTGATATTGCTCAAAATAATTGTCGTTTCAGAAGTCCACTTTTGCTTAAATTCAGCAACTAATTTATTATATAAATCAGTAATGGATTTTTCTAAACCGGTATCAATAATATCAGAATAAAAAGAATTAAAAAAGTTGTTTGTATCAATTATACTGATATGGTTAGCATCTTTATTTAATGTATCAATTTTAGCTTCATTTAATTTTAACTCATTTTTCTTTACATGAAATTCATCATAATCTTGCTCAGAAAATGTTTGTTTACTCTTGGCTTCCGTTAATTGTTTATGTAGTTTTTCTAATTCAAGATTAATTCCTATTAAATCACCTATATCAAGAATTTCTTGTTCTTTTTCTTTGACTTTGTTAATAGTATCAAATAATCGAATTAGACCATCACTTATTTTAGATTGGTTATGACTAACAAAATTTTCATATACTTCAAATAAGTTGCCATTAACCTTTTCTTTTAAAATGGATTTCACTAAAGTATCAAACATTTTTTCATCTCTTGAATAGCGATACATATAGCCTTGATTAAAGAATTCTATTTCTCTATCATAGTTTTCCATTCCATCTTTCCATATTATTTTTAAGTCTTTTCCTATTTTTCCTACAAATTCATCATATTTAGGATTATTTTGTTTTGCTTTAGCTGTATCTTTTAACCGTTTTGCGATAGCTGATAATAAAATGGATTTTCCTGTTGAACGTCCGCCAATAATACAATTTAATCCTTGATTAAAATTTATTTCGGAATTAAAAATATCATTATATGGTATTGTCACCTTGTCTATTACATAATATCCTTGTTTTTCTTCGGGTCTTGTTGGTTGTACAATAACTCTTTCTCTTGGTTCATACAATGTTTGTCTTAATCCATTAAATGTTGGGTCTGCTTTTATCCAACAAAACCTATCATATTCAGGCTTAAATATTGTTGAATTATCATGGGCATCACAGCCATGAAAACAAGGCATTAAGCTATGATGTTTTTGTACAATTTCCTCTTGACTTGTCTTATATCCTGAAAAATAATCTCTATCACCTGAATTAGATGAAAAGATTGCGTCAGAGAATTGGTATATATTTTCTACGGTTGCATCAAGTTGAGAAATTTTAGTTGTTTTATTAAAGAAGTCAGAATGCTTACGCAGTCCACTTACTCCGTCTTGATTATTCGCAACTACAATTATTGTTTCTTCTCGTAACCTTTCATCTTGCTTAAAAACTTTTTGGAAACTATCTAAACTTATGACATATTGTGAAATTCCTTTTTTATAGGCTAATTCATCTGTTAATGTGTCATCATTAGAAAGGTCTTTTCCTAATCTTATTATTCCTGTTTTGGTAGCAGAATAAGAACTTTTATTATGTTTGAACTCTAATTTACTTAAAAATCGACTTTCTATTTCATCATCTATTTTAGGGTTGAATAAACAATGAATATTTATAGGCTTGTTTTTCCCTGTTATTGGTGTTATCCGTAGTTCAATATTAGGAATGACTAAGTCAAATTTTTTAGTTATTTTTTCTTCTTCAATCTTCTGTTTAAATATAAAATAATTAGAAATACTGAAATAATCAGTTATTCCAATTACTGAAATTTTTTCTGTTGAATTATTTATGTCTTCAACAAAAAAATCCCATTTCTCATCTATATTTGTGCCTCTAAATTGGTCATTTTTATTCGTTCCTGGAGTATGAATATGTAAATCCCATTTTCTCCATTGTGAGCCTTTATCGTAAGTTTTCATCAAGAAATATTGTACTTGTTAATATTGTGTTATAGTATTTGCAATGTTACTAATAATAGTTTTAATATTACTGTTTTTATTTGTATTTTTTTTTAGTGACCGCCAACGTCTAGCAACAATGACGGTGACAGCTTTTGCTGGCACTGGCAATTGTTGCTTTTGTTGGCTGACGTGTTCATTTTTTTGTTATTGTGGTTTTGACTTAATTTAGAAACTCTAACATTTAAATCAAAACCACATTCATTTTTATTATATCTTATTTTCTTCATCTGCTTCCTTAGGAGAATTAATGAAAACATCAACATTCCTCTTTTGTAATTGATGGAATATGTGTTCTTTCATTTTTTTTGCACTTCTAATTCTTGGAGGTACTCCAAAATGATATTTTTTTGAAATTGCTTTTAACTCTTTCAAGGAAAATTCAGACATTAAACTGTTTATTTCTTCTTCTGATTTTGTTTTTACAAGTGCATACAAATCAAGAGAGTTTATTTTTTCAAAATCAATTTCTTCGCTCTTCGTTGACTTAGTATTTTCTTTTAAAAATTCTTCTAACTTTGGTATAATAGAACTATCATTTTGAATAGCTTTTCCTAAGTTTATCAGTAGTTGAGCTATATTTGAACTATCTTTTTTACTCATAAATTTAGTTTAAGGTGTTTTATTAATAAGTTCTTGTGTTATATTTCGAATAAATCGTTGTGTATCATTCCAATCACCTTTATTCCTTGTTGTTCTTGAAGTTATATGAGGTCTATTATCAACAGGTGCTTCTGCAATTGAAATTCTTTGAGGCAGTTCATGCTGGAAAACAAAGTTATGTAGCGGATAGCTTCTATCTCTAAGTTCATATTTTGTTGATGCGTGTAAACTTGTCCTCCTATCAACCTTTGTAAAAACTATACCTGCTAATTTAATTTTACAATCCTTCCTCTTCTTTTTGAAATCATCAATTCGATTTGTTATTAGACTTATACCTATTTTAGAGAGAATATCAGGAGTTGTAGGAATTACATAGTAATCACTGAGTATTAAACCATTCAATGTAATTGCTCCTACATTGGGAGGGCACTCTATCAAAATGTAATCCTAATTATTTTCAATAGG
>CAKZPK010000117.1 GCA_937139035.1 uncultured Crocinitomix sp.
GTGAATCTGTAATTTTCACAGGAAGTGGAGCAGATACTTATGATTGGGATATGGGTGTTACAGATGGAGAAGCATTTACACCATTAACAAGTGGAACAGAATCATATACAGTAACAGGAACGGATGCTAATGGATGTGAGAACACTGCTAGTGTAGACGTTGATGTTAACGAGGAAATAATTATTACTTACACAACTGTTGACGAAACTATGGGAGACGGTGAAATCGATCTTACTGTAACTGGTGGAGCTCCAGGATATACGTTTGATTGGGATACTGATGAAGCAGATGATTTTGATGATCCAGAAGATTTAACAGATTTATCTGCCGGATTCTATACTGTTGTTGTTAGAGACGCAAATGGTTGCGAAGCGACAGAAATAATAGAGATTGTTTTACTATGTACACCACTTACGGTAGATATTTCTGATGAAGTTATTTGCGAAACAGAATTACTTACACTTGATGCAACCTCAATAAGTGGTGCAGATATTACTTGGGACGGCGGAGCTATTGATGGTGAAGGTTTTTACCCAGAAATGACAGGTATTTTAACATACACAGCTACCAGTGCTGACCCTTTAGATTGTCCAATGACAGTAAACGTTGAAGTATTAACAGCACCAATAGTTAATCCAACAATTGGAGGAGAAACATATTGCGACGGTGATGAAATTGTATTAGGAGCAGGCGGAGATGCCGACACTTATTCTTGGTCACCACTTGATTTCACACCAGCTGTTGGAGTAACAACTTATACCTTAACGGGTGTTTATGATGCTACAGGATGTGAAAGAACAGCAACAATTGATGTAACTGTAAATGAGTTACCAACTGTTGAAGCAACTGCTGATAACGAAATAGCTTGCATTGGAACCTCTGTAGTATTAAACGGAACAGGTGCTATTGATTACGCTTGGGATCCTGCAGATATTGAAAATGGCGAAGCTTATACACCAGACGCAGTAGGAACATATACATACACCGTTACTGGAACAGATGCTAATGGTTGCGAAAACTCTGATGAAATTGATATTACAATTACAGAGGAGATTACTATTTCATATGTAACCACAGATGAAATGACTGGAGGCGACGGATCTATTGATATCACAATTTCTGGTGGATCACCAGCTTATGTTTTTGATTGGGATAATGATGGTACAGGTGACTTTGATGATACAGAAGATTTGACTGGATTAACAGACGGATTCTACAATGTAGTTGTTGAAGGAGAAGCTGGATGTTCATCATCTGCTGTTATTTGGTTAGGTAGTCAATTAAGTGTTGAAGAATTAGCTATAGACAAAGTTAGTTTGTACCCAAATCCTACAACTGACCAAATTACAATTGCACTAGAAGGAACGTTTGCTTATAGCATATTTGATGCTGCTGGCAAATTGATTTTAACCGGTGGAGCAACAGATCAGGAAAAATTATCGTTAAGAGATTTACCTGCTGGAGTTTACCTAGTGCAAATTCAAAATGAGAAACAAGTTGAAACAGTACGTTTCGTAAAGAACTAGAAAGAGAATAGCTATGAAACAATAATCCCATCAAGATTAATTTCTTGGTGGGATTTTGCTTGTAAATTGTTCGTTAATTAATGTAGAGTATGTGTTTCTTACACTAGTTAACATAAAAAAAGGCTGTCAGAAATACTTCTGACAGCCTTTTATAATTCAATTAATGTTGTTTTACAAACTCACCTTCATTTGAAGATAGTTTAAAAACTCTTTACGAGTTTCAGGATCTTTAAATCTCCCACCAAACTCACTTGTAACAGTACTACTTTGAATGTCTCTAATTCCTCGAGAATTCACACAAAGATGTTTTGCATCAATCACACAAGCAACATCCTCAGTTCCTAAATACTTTTGTAAATGTTTTACTACTTGTATTGTTAACCTTTCTTGCACTTGCGGACGCTTTGCATAATAATCTACAATGCGATTCATTTTTGACAAACCAATTACTTTACCTTCTGAAAAATAAGCAACATGTGCTTTTCCCACAATAGGTAAGAAATGATGTTCACATGTTGAATAGACTGTAATGTCTTTTTCAACCAACATTTCGGTGTAATTATACTTGTTGTCAAAAGTTGATGCTTTTGGTGCCTTTTCAGGATTTAATCCCCCAAAAATTTCTTTTACAAACATCTTCGCCACTCTCTTTGGCGTACCTTTTAGGCTATCATCAGTCAAATCTAAGCCGAGAGTCTGCATTATTTTTTCAAAATGCGCCTCAATTTCGGCTATTTTTTCTTCGTCGGACAGTTCAAAGGCGTCACTCCTTAATGGAGTGTCTACAGAGGACATCATATGATTATCCCCTACCTCGTCAATTATGTCTAAACCGTTTTTCATTATTTAATTTATATGTACAAATTTACGTATTATTTTGTTCTACTTATGTACTGACGCAAAGATTATGCCTTGCTTACATTACGAATTTAAAACAAATGACTTTAATATTTGTTCAAACATGCATTTAAATTTTATTAACATTATCTTTAACTGAGATTATCCATCCATAAAATTTGCTAATATGATATCTATTGCCAAAGTTTTCGGAACCTCCTTAGATCAAGACAATTTTGAATTGACTACCACTGTTTTAAGTGATGATTGCAGTTACATTATTGGAGAAAATACTTTAACAGGACCAACTGCTATTTGTAATTCATATGAAGAAAATATGCTCGCTGGACGAAAAAAACTTGATGAATTACAATGGGGAAAAAGTAAAATAACTCGCATAAACAACAATCAATTCATTGTTCATTTTACTGATTATTTAACGCACCAAAATAAAAAGTATACACACCGTTGCCAACAAAAATTGACGATAAATTCAGAAGGAAAGATTAATCACATTGAGCACATCCATGATCAAGATGAACAAGATCGATTAGATGCCTTTTATAAATCTGTTGGTTTAAAATAATTGCATAATGCACTTTTTGTTTTTAAAACGATTAGGTTTGTACAGAACTAGATTATCAATACAGTGCAAGAGATAAAAATACAATTATACAATGCGTGTACATCCTACGTGCAACAACGAGTTGAAACTGCAAACAATGCGGTTAAAGAAGCCCAAGCATCTGCAAATTCGGAAACAAAAAGCACAGCAGGAGATAAGCATGACACCGCAAGAGCAATGATGCAATTAGCAGCCGAGCAAAATGCTAAGCATTTATCTGCTGCCAATAAATTAAAACATGCATTGACATTGATTGATCCAAAATCAGAACAATCTAAAGTTGGTTTAGGAAGTTTAATCTTAGCCTCTAATGGTAATTTTTACATTGCTATAAGTGCTGGAAAAATAGAATTAGATGGCACATTATATTTTGCAATTTCCCCCACCTCCCCTATGGGACAAATTCTAAATGGACTACAAAAAGGAGATGAAACAGAATTTAACGGAAGAAAAATTGTGGTGAAAGAAGTTTATTAAAAATCAATTTTAAATGGAAAATAATGTAAACTTGAGTTATCAATCGTCAGGAAAAACTGGAAGCTTAAGTCTATTTTGGTTCATTATTTTAATCCTTATAGTTCTTCCTGTTCTATCCTATATTTACGCTTATCTTATATGGTACACTCCAATTATTGGATTAAATATCATAATCGTTATTGGTTTTTCCTATGTTATTGGCTTAACTATATCTAGAATTGTAATTAAGTTAGGAAAAGTTAGAAGTTCTAAATTTGGAATATTTCTAACAACTATTGCAACTCTCTCAGCTCTATATTATGCATGGGCAGTCTGGATTACACTCTATTTTAATGTTGAGGATTCTTATGATTTCGGAAGATTAACTTTTTCTAAAAGCTTTGCCTCTAGTAAAGATGTTTTACGCTTAATTACTCACCCTGATGAAATGCTTATATTACTACAAGAAATTTACGAATCTGGTACATGGTCAATTTCAACAAGACAAAACCATGAAGGAACAGGTCCTATTAACGGTACTTTCATAATTTTATCTTGGATCATTGAAGCTATTTTGATTATTCTATATCCATTCACTAAAACACTTCAATCAACTCGTCTTCCTTTTTCTGAAGAATTCGATATATGGTTACCAGCTCAAAAATCTAAAAAGCTAATATATATTGAAAATGTATTCGAAGAATTGAAAATTAATCAAGACCAACTTGAAACCATACTTCACCTCCAAAAGAACAAATCAACAAGCTATAGTCAACTAATCATATATGGGTTACCTAATAGTGAAAAATATTTGACAATATTGAATTTTCAGTCTCTCAGAAATGGAAAGAGTGAACTGACATTCAAGAAATTAATCCCTATAAATCAGATTCTCATTAATGATGATTTATACTACAAGATTAAAAATCAGATTGATACACTATAATAATTTCAGTTTACTAGCCTGTTCACGAACAAATCCCTTCAACTCTTGATCCATCATAGGAATTTTACCCAAACACTTTAACCCTGTTGTAGACAGTATTATTGCTTCAGTTTCAGGATTGGCATCCCCATTGAATAAGATCCCTTTAATAGAAATATTACGTTGTTTTAGCAACTCAATACTTAATAAAGTATGATTAATACTTCCTAAATAATTTTTAGATACCAAAATCACTTCATCCGCCACCTTAGGAATTAAATCAATCAACATGTCTCCATCATGATTGAGAGGCACCATTAACCCACCTGCTCCTTCAATAACTAAATTGTTTTCCGTTTCAGGTACTTCAAAGTTTTCGGGTAAAAGCTTAATGCCATCAATTTTTGCCGCCGCGTGTGGAGACATTGGCTCACTCAATAAATATTGTTCTGGATGGAATTTACTTTCTGTATTTGAGATTGCATTACGCACAAAATCAGAATCTAATTGATCCAACTCTCCCGCTTGAACGGGTTTCCAATAATCTGCTTTTAACGCCTCAACAATAATTGCAGCACAAAATGTTTTGCCAATTTCTGTTCCAATACCAGTTACAAATATTCGTTTCATAGTAATGCTTCAATCAATGCGTTTATTTCTTTTTGTGTATTATAGCTGTGCAAGCAAATGCGAATGCGCTCTTGCCCTTTAGAAACGGTTGGTGAAAGAATTGCTTTGACTAAAAAACCTAACGCTACTAATTCAGCAGCTTTTGCTTTTGCCGCTGCATTAGACGGGATAATCACCCCTTGAATTGGAGATCTGCTATCCATTACTGCTAAGTTTTTCCGCTCAGCCATTTTTCTAAAGTGCCTAATGTTTTTTGTCAATTTCCAACGTGTTTTCTCTGCACTTTCAACCGTTTTCATTGCAAATTGAATGCGCTCAACACTACTTGGCGGTAAAGCAGTAGTATAAATAAACGGACGAGAGAAGTTAACAAGGTATTCCTTTAACTCAGCACTTCCCAACACCATTGCTCCATGGCTTCCAAATGCCTTACCAAATGTGACTACCTTTGCAAATGCATAGCCCTTTAACAAATCCTCACATTCATAACCTTGCAATAATCCTTCTCCAGTATCTCCAAAAACTCCACCCGAGTGCGCTTCATCCACAATTAAAAAGGCTCCGTATTTATCACAAATATCATTTAGAAAGAAGAAATTTGGCTCATCTCCATCCATTGAATAAACACCTTCTACAACTACGTAAACTTCTCCTTTAGCCGCTTTAATACGCACCTCTAAATGGTCATAATCATTGTGTCGAAACTTGTATGCATCTGCTTTGCTTAGCAGTATTCCATCCCGAATGGATGCGTGACAAAGTTCGTCATAAATGATTGTATCACCTCTTTGCGGCAAACAAGAAAGTAACCCTGTATTGGCCGCATATCCTGAATTAAAAAGTGTTGCACTCGGAAAATTGAAAAACTCGGCGGCTTCTTTTTCTACTTGTTCTGCCAATTCCGAATTCCCAGAAATTAATCTAGAACCTGTTGAACCATGCAGTCCTTCCTCTACTCCTTTTATTTTTGAAATCCCTAAATAATCATTCGAATAAAAATCAATTCCATCCTCCGCAATATTTAATGAGCGAAAAGAATCGGCTTCCTTTCGCTCATTTAATTTTTTTAATATGGTTTTTGGCGTTTTCATTCAAAATAGGTTTTTTCCCGTTCTTTCATAG
>CAKZPK010000118.1 GCA_937139035.1 uncultured Crocinitomix sp.
TATAACAAAGGCACAGGGAGTTTTGAGATGGTCGAAACTGACAAGAGAGGAAAAGGCAACCAAATGAGAGACGTTGTTACAAAAGAAAGGATATAAAATGGAAGAAGGTACACCTTATAGCGGTCAGTACGGGAAAGGAAGCCGTGCAGGAAGAATACTGTTAGGTGCATTTATCAAAAGGTTTGCATGGAGTGTGACAATTAATGATGAAGGTGAATTGACTACATTAACCTTTTATAAACAGGCATCTGGCATGGTTGGAGGAATAATTGGCGTGAGTCAGGTAAATAAGGAGTTCAATTCAATCATAAATTCTTTGATCAATTTTCATAAAGGCATAGAGTCTAAAAAATGACCAAGACGTTAGCCAAAATCCAAATTCTTGTTCGTACGCAAGATGAGTTTAAGCAAGAGGAAAGAGCAACAAACATTGATTATCTTGTTAAAGACAATATTGATTTTGCCAACGAAATTAATGCAGACGGAGTCTTGATTTCTGATCTTGATAGAGATTTATCCACTATTCGATCATCTTACCCTAACTTGTTAATTGGTGGATTGGCCCTGGATCTTGCTGATTGTAAGAATTGGGAATTAAAAGAGGTTGACTTTATTCAATTTGGCATACCAAATAGTGATTCAAATCAAAACGTTATTCTTGGAAGTGAAATTTTGCAAGATATAATTCCACGTGAGGAAGAGTATGGCTGGATGATTTTAAGTCTTAATAAGCCAGTGTTTGTTACTGGAATAAAAAACTTTCAGGAGTTAAAATCATTGCACTCAAAAACAAATGTTTACGGCGTTGTTTTTACAAAACAGTTTGAAATAAATAGCAGTTTAGAAAACCGCATTTCAATAGTTTCTAATTTGTTTCAATAAAAACGCTTATTTTAGAAACGTATTACTTAATTTTGCAATGTCTCTAAGGGGTGTCTGACTTTATGTTAGACTGAGATTATACCCATTGACCTGATCAGGTTGGTACCTGCGTAGGGAAGTGACTAGTAGTTCCGATAAATCCACGGTTGTGGTGCGGTAGTTAATTCAATTCAAGAATTAGCCCCTTATTTTTGGCTTGTTATGAGCTGAATAAGATCTGTTTATACATATCCTATTGCTTTAAATTTTTAAATCATCTTAGATGAAAGTGTTTTTGAATGAGAATACATTAGAGGTTAACGCACCTATATCGCTAACAAATTTGTTGGAAGGTCAAAATGTAATGGATTCTAGAGGAATAGCTGTTGCTATTAATAACCAAGTCATTTCAAAATCAAATTGGGCAGTTACAACATTGAAGGAAAACGATAAGATTATAATAATAACAGCCACTGCAGGAGGGTAGAAGAGGGGAATCAAATTACTATTAAGACTAAAAACGAAACAAAAATATTATGAGTAAAAAGGAGATAAAAATACCCAGCGAAAAGTCACAGATTACCCGTGATCCGTTTCCTGCATCAGAAAAAATATATGTGAACGGAACAATTCATAAGGACATTAAAGTCGCTATGCGTCAAATTAATTTGACAGATTCTAAGGCTATGTTTACAAAGGGGCAATTTGTAAAAGACAAAAATGAGCCAGTGGTTGTTTATGATACTTCTGGGCCATTTACAGATCCGAATATTGAAATTGATGTAAAAAAAGGTGTGCCTAAATTGCGTGAAAATTGGATTAGAGAAAGAGAAGATGTTGAAGAATTGGCAGAAATTACTTCTGATTTTGGTAAAGAACGTTTGTATAATTCAGATTTGGATCATTTACGTTTTGAGCATTTAAAAAAGCCGCTAATCGCTAAAAAGGGACATAATGTTTCGCAAATGCACTACGCAAAAAAGGGGGTAATTACGCCTGAAATGGAATATGTTGCGATTCGTGAAAATCAAAAATTACAAGAGATTGCTGAAATAGCACCACAACATCCAGGAAATTCTTTTGGAGCAAGAACACCAAAGGAAATTACACCAGAATTTGTTCGTGAAGAAATTGCTGCAGGTAGAGCGATCATACCTAACAATATTAATCACCCAGAAAGTGAACCAATGATTATTGGAAGAAACTTTTTGGTTAAGATCAATGCAAATATTGGTAATTCGGCACTTTCATCTTCAATTGAGGAAGAGGTTGAGAAAATGGTGTGGGGAATCCGTTGGGGTGCAGATACAATAATGGATCTATCAACTGGAAAAAACATTCATGAAACAAGAGAGTGGATTATTAGAAATTCTCCAGTACCGGTAGGGACAGTTCCAATTTATCAAGCCTTGGAAAAAGTAAACGGAAAAGCGGAAGATTTAACGTGGGAATTATTCCGTGATACGTTAATTGAACAAGCAGAGCAAGGGGTGGATTATTTTACCATTCATGCAGGCGTTTTATTACGTTATATTCCAATGACAGCAAACCGACTTACAGGAATTGTTTCTCGGGGAGGATCAATTATGGCGAAATGGTGTCTATCTCATCATAAAGAAAGTTTTTTATACACGCATTTTGCTGAGATCTGCGAAATTATGAAAGCTTATGATGTGGCATTCTCTCTTGGAGATGGTTTGCGCCCGGGTTCAATTGCAGATGCCAATGATCAGGCACAGTTTGCAGAATTAGAAACTTTAGGAGAATTGACTAAAATTGCTTGGGAACATGATGTGCAAGTAATGATTGAAGGTCCAGGACACGTTCCAATGCACATGATTAAAGAAAACATGGACAAGCAATTGGAAGATTGTTTTGAAGCTCCTTTTTATACTTTAGGGCCTCTAACAACTGATATTGCTCCCGGTTATGACCATATTACTTCAGCAATTGGTGCTGCGCAAATTGGTTGGTACGGAACAGCAATGCTTTGTTATGTAACTCCAAAAGAGCACTTGGGCTTACCGAATAGAGATGATGTGAAAGAGGGGGTAATTACTTATAAATTGGCAGCACATGCAGCTGATTTAGCAAAGGGACACCCAGGTTCGCAACACCGCGATAATGCTATGAGTAAGGCTCGTTTCGAATTCCGTTGGGAAGATCAGTTCAACCTGGCATTAGATCCGGATACCGCCCGTTCTTATCATGACGAAACTTTGCCAAGTGAAAATGCAAAAGTAGCGCATTTCTGTTCTATGTGTGGTCCACATTTTTGCTCAATGAAAATTACGCAAGATGTTAGAGATTATGCAGCTGAGCATGGTTTAGATGGTGAAAATGCTTTAACCGAAGGAATGCAGGAAATGGCAGATACTTTTAAAGAAAAAGGCGGAGATGTTTATTTAGAACCAAGTGAAATAAAGTAGTTTTAATTTTCAATTAATAATTAGCAATAAAACAATGTGCAATTGGAAATTTTTTTCTTAATTGAACATTGGAAAAGAAATGCTGAAAATATTATTCACATATCCAGAAGCTTTGCCGCATGAGACCCTTCTTTTGCAGAATTTAATGCAGGAAGAGTGGGACTTTTTGCATGTGAGGAAACCTGATTATTCTAGAGAGGAAATGATTAACTTTTTAGAATTAATTTCGGATTTTCATCATAAAGTGGTATTGCATTCGCACTTTGAATTAATTCGGGAATTTGATTTAGCAGGAATTAATATCAATGCAAAAGCAATGGCAAATTTGTCTTATCAAGATGAATTAACTTCGGCATGTGATGTGCGCGATTTATGTTTGAAAAATGAACAAATTCACGTGCGAGGACAACGTCCAGATTTAATAACTTATTCAGCTCACCGATTTAACGAAGTGCAACAATTGCCTTTTAAAACGGATTATGTTTTTTTAAGTCCAATTTTCGATAGCATTTCAAAAGTAGACTATCACTCGGCTTTTAATGATAATGAAATTTTAACGGCATTTTTAAATGACACTGATCGTAAAATAATCGCGCTAGGTGGTATGGATAATTCCCGAATTGAGATATGCGAAAAATTGGGGTTTGACGGTTATGCCATGTTGGGGAATATTTGGAAAAAATACTTCACGTTTGTAGAAACAATACAATGATAAAAAGACCAAACATAATAACAATTGCAGGCTTTGATCCTTCTGGTGGAGCAGGTGTGTTGGCAGATGTAAAAACATTTGAAGCACATAGATGCAATGGTTTTGCCGTACAAACAGCAAATACCATTCAAACAGAGGATGACTTGTTGAGCGTTAATTGGGTTGATGAAGCATTGATTAAAGATCAGTTGCAAACACTTTGCAATCGTTATGCTATTCAAGGTGTAAAAATTGGTTTAGTACCGTCACTTTCGTTTATGTTGGATATTCTTCCAATTGTTCGTGATGTAAATAAGAAGCTAATAATAGTTTGGGATCCAATTTTGTCAGCAAGTGCAGGTTTTGATTTTAAACACGATTTAGCGCAATTGGCAGAAGTACTGAGTAAGGTTGATTATATCACGCCAAATTGGAATGAAATAAAACAATTGTCTGGAAACAATGATAGTTTGCAAGGTGCACATGCATTGGCAGAGTTTACTCAGGTTTATCTGAAAGGTGGGCATAATGAAGGAGATCTGGGGAAGGATTATCTGTTCAATGAAAATGGAAAGAGAAGTTTTAATCCAAAGGCAGGAAAGTATTTTGAAAAGCATGGAAGTGGCTGTGTGTTTTCTTCAGCGCTAATTTCAAATTTGTTAAGAGGATATCCAACCCAAAAAGCCGTGCTAAAATCAAAGCGATATATCGAAGAGTTTTTAAAAAGCGATAGCTCCAAATTGGGGAAACATAAACGGTAATAAGTTAAACTATTGGTAATTGGAAGATTTTGAAATAAATGAGAATTAGCAAATTACAATATATCACGAATGGAAATTCTGAAATTGAGATTTTGGAAGAAGTGAATGCCGTCCTCAATGCAGGTGTTGATTGGGTGCAATTGCGCATTAAAGATGATAACCTTGCTATTTTGTCAATAGCAGAAAAAGTGAAAAACCTTTGTAAAAATAAGGCCACGTTTATCTTGAACGATCATGTGGCTATAGCAAAGTCTGTTAATGCTGATGGCGTTCATTTAGGGTTAGACGATATGCATATTCAAGAGGCGCGAAAAATTCTTGGAAAAGAAAAAATCATAGGTGGTACTGCAAATACACAAGAGGATTGTTTCAATCGAATTAAAGATGGAGCAAATTATATAGGACTTGGACCATTTAGGCACACGAAAACAAAGAAAAAACTAAGTCCAATTCTTGGAATTAATGGTTATCAATCTATTTTGAATAATGAAGTAACAATTCCGGTAGTTGCAATTGGTGGAATTACATTAGCGGATATGACAGAATTGAAAAATAAGACAAGTGTGCATGGTGTTGCTCTGTCAGGTTTGATTCGTTCAGCCGCGAATAAAACCGCTTTAGTTACATCAATTAATGAAATATGGCATGATGAACAATTGTCTGTTTCAGAATAAGGTTAAAATACTAGAATGAGTAAATTAAGTATAGCAAATAAAGAGTTTTCGTCTCGGTTATTCACGGGGACAGGGAAATTTAAATCGAATGTAGAAATGCAAACCGCCTTGCAAGCTTCAGAGTCGGAGTTAGTAACAATGGCTTTAAAAAGGGTGGATGTAGACAACCAGGAAGATGATATTTTAAAGCATTTGTCAAAAGATCAATTTAATTGGTTGCCCAATACTTCAGGAGTGCGAACAGCAAAGGAGGCTGTATTTGCTGCGCAATTAGCACGTGAGGCCCTGGAAACGAATTGGATTAAATTGGAAATTCATCCTGATCCTAAATATTTAATGCCAGACCCAATTGAGACACTTACCGCGGCAGAGGAATTAGTTAAGTTAGGTTTTGTCGTATTACCTTACATTCATGCTGATCCTGTTTTAGCTATGCGTTTGCAAGATGTAGGTACACAAGCAGTGATGCCTTTAGGTTCTCCAATTGGAAGCAATAAAGGAATTAAAACGGATGATTTTTTGCAAATTATAATTGAACAAGCAACTGTTCCAGTTGTAGTTGATGCTGGTATTGGAGCTCCTTCTCATGCGGCATATGCTATGGAGTTGGGGGCTGATGCCGTTTTGGTGAATACTGCAATTGCGGTATCTGCAAATCCAGTAGAAATGGCGATTGCTTTTAAAATGGCAGTAGAGGCCGGAAGAATGGCATATGAAGCAAAATTGGGAGCTGTTTCTCATCAAGCAATGGCAAGTAGCCCATTAACTGAATTTTTAGGATAGAAGATGCGATTGAATGGAATTGGAACGGCTTTTTTGAATGCGAGCAAAGTTGCAGAAGATGGGACTTATACAGCGTATAAGGTTTTTACTTTTTTATATGCACCAATATTTCCAATTTGTAAAATGAGATTGAAACGGAAGATCACAAAACTGAACTATTTTGAACTTGAACTTCAAGAACCTATTAAAATGGAGTTAAAGGCTATTTTGTGGATTTACTTTAAGGGGTGGATTATATATCCCATTATACTATTTACTCCGCTTGCTATTGCTGTAATAGAAGTTTATACCGCATTGGGATTACCTGAAGGATTGTACAATTATTTTATAGGATTTGCAATTATCTATTTGATGATTGTAGTATGGATTTTGTCTGGCCGTTATGAGTCGCAAGGCTTGCCAAAGAACTATGAAAATATGATTAAATCAAAATGACGTATTTAGAAAAATTTGATACTTATAATTGGTCAACAATTAAAGAGGGTATTTATAGTGCAACGGCTTTGGATGTTGAACGAGCATTGAATTCCAATCAACCTACTCTGAATGATTTTAAAGCGTTAATTTCTCCCGCAGCAGCGCCTTATTTGGAGCAAATGGCTCAAAAAAGTCACGCATTAACGCTACAACGTTTTGGGAAAACAATACAAATGTATGCGCCGCTTTATTTGTCAAATGAATGTCAAAATATTTGTACGTATTGTGGTTTTAGTTTAGATGTGAAAATTGAGCGTAAAACCTTGACTGATGAAGAAATTTTAGCAGAGGTTAAAGTCTTAAAATCGTATGGATATGATCATGTTTTAATTGTGACTGGTGAAGCCAATAAAACAGTTGGAATTGACTATTTTAAAAATGCAATACGCTTAATTAAACCATATTTTTCGCACATTGCTATTGAGGTTCAACCATTGGATGAGAAAGATTATTCTGAGCTGATAGAGGAGGGGTTAAATACAGTTTTAGTTTATCAAGAAACATATAATCGAGATAATTATAAAAAGCATCATCCGAAAGGGAAAAAATCCAACTTTAATTACCGCCTAGAAACTCATGACCGTATGGGGAAGGCAGGAATCCATAAAATGGGGGTTGGTGTGTTAATTGGCTTAGAAGATTGGCGAACAGATTCATTTTTTGCTGCTGCACATTTGGATTATTTAGAGAAGAAATACTGGAAAGCGAATTACTCCATTTCATTTCCGCGATTAAGGCCTTGTGCAGGTGGTGTAGAATTAAAGTCTGTAATGACGGATAAAGAATTGGTACAGCTGATTTGTGCGTATCGTATTTTTAATCAAGAAGTGGAGTTATCTATGTCTACTAGAGAATCTGAGGCATTTCGTAACAATGTCATAAAGCTAGGAATCACTTCTATTAGTGCAGATTCTAAAACAGATCCGGGTGGGTATGCAAATCCTAATGTAAATCTGGAGCAATTTGAGATTCACGATAAACGCACTACAAATGAATTTGTCAAAGCCATAATTGAGCAGGGTTATGAACCTGTTTTTAAAGGTTGGGACGGAGCTTTACAATAAAACTGTAGTTATGCCTTATTCTTAAAATAGATTGCAGTGAAAGGTTATTTAACGATTTCAAACTTACGATAACGAACGGTGTTATTTGAAATGACATGAATCAAATAAACTCCATTTGAGAATTCCGAAAAGTCACATGTAGTAGTACTATTTTCAATTGAGTTTTGGAATACAATTGCTCCTAAGTTATTATAGATAATAATGGACGCTTCTGCTTCTATGTTCTCTAAGTCAATTGTAATCATTCCGCTTGACGGGTTAGGATAAATGGTGAATTGGTTTTGCAGATTTGAGGAAATACCTAAGCCAACAACATTATAACACGCAGAGGTATCAACACAAAAGTCTTTTTCTATGATTACTGCATATTCACCATCCTCGGTAGGAGTAAAATCAATGTCAGTTGCACCAACTATTATTTCATAAGGATCACATTTTATCCATTGGTAACTGGTTGATCCTACTTCAGGTTCATTAGATGAAATAATCGGAAATTCAACATCATTAACTGTGATATCAATTTCAGTAATAAAGTCTACAGTTGTAATAACAGTGCTGTCACAGGCGTCTTCAAATTCAAATAGATCGGTATAGCTTCCAGGTTCTGAATAAATGGATTCACCTACAATAACAGATTCGCCAGGACAAATATTAAAGGATTGCTCCACAATATTGTCGGCTGCAATGTTTAGTTCGGTAGTTACAAGACTGTCACAACCTGATATGCTGGTTAAAGTGTCCAAATAGGTGCCTGATTCGGTGTAAACAGATCCTCCAATTTCATAGGTTTCACCAAAGCACAAGTTTACAGGTGTTGTGCTTTCAATTAATGGGGCAACGGATAGGTTAGTGGTGACAATACTGTCGCAAGCATCACTGTTTAGCAAAGTGTCAATATAAGTTCCTGTTTCAGTATAGACAGATAACCCAACCTCTAATGATTCCCCGGCGCATAAATCTACATCTTGTGTTATTGTTTCTTCGGTGCAAGTAATGGAGCTAAAGAAATAGGCTGCTCCAGCATCTTCCGTATAAAGCATAGATGCAGAATCTAAATCTTGCTGCCAAGCACCAACAAGAATTGTATGCTCTGAAATTGCTACAGCATCTCCAAATAAATCTAAGCTGTCTCTATCACTAGCATCAATTTTCTGAATCTCTTCCCAGGTTCCGTCGTCTTCTTTTTCAAAAATATAAGCCGCACCTGCATTCGGTAGCTCATCTGCTACATCTTCATCAAAGTTTTGCGCTTCCGCACCAATAACCATATAATCACCTGCAACGTCAACTTCAATACCAAAATGATCACCCACATCTCTGTCACTTGCGTCAATTTTTTGAGCTCCCCATACTCCCGAAATATCTCTGGTATAAATGTAGGCCGAACCTGCATTATGCAAAAATGCTCCTTCAAATTCACTATGATCCTCTGCTTTGGCTCCAACAACTGCCACGTTTGAATCAATCGCTACAGAATAACCGTAACGATCCCATCCGCCACGAATTGTTGCAACTACTTTTTGATCTGCTTCCCAAACACCCGCATCACGTTTAAAAATATACGCGGCTCCCGCTTGGCTTATTCCTCCAAGTCCGTCAACATTATAATCACCATTATGTGCCCCAACAATCATGTAGTCTCCTGATAATCCAATAGAACAACCAAAAAGATCGCCATAATCAATGTCTTGATAATGCCATATATCTAAATCTTCATCTCCTCCGCCAGAATCTGCTTGACGGTCCCAAGCTACCACTTTTTGTGTTTCCACCCAAATCCCGTCATCACCACGGTCATATACATAAACGGAACCTGATCTGAATATGAAATCCTCACCAATTTCGTCATGATCTTCTTTATGTGCTCCAACAATTATTGTACTTCCTGAAACATCAACTGTCCAACCATATTCATCACTTGAATCTCTGTCTGATGCTACAATTTTTTGAACTTCATTCCACGTTCCAAACTCATCTCTTTCAAAAATATATGCAGATCCTGCTTTAGATAAATAGGCGCCATCTGCAGTGTCATGATCTTCTCCATATGCACCAATTACTGCATAATCATCATCAATTCCAACTGACCAACCAAAGCGGTCGTAATCATCTTGATCTGAATTAAATATTTTTTGTACGAAAACCCAGTCCTCAATGCCTGTTTTTTCAAAAATGTATGCAGAGCCCATGTTAGGGTTTAAACCTCCAAAATCGTCTCCGTAGGCACCTACAATGGCATAATCGCCAGCAATGTCGACTGCATAACCCATTCGATCTTCTGCTTCTCGATCAAAGGCCGCAGTCTTTATAATTTCTGTGAATGTTTGTGCATGCGTTAGCAGGCAGGAAGAAACAAGGATTAAGGTTGCGAATAATTTCATACAAGTTAGAATAAAAAAAATAGGGTTTAGAAAAACTTCATAAACCCTATTAATGCATTGTAATAAAGTTGTTGATTTATTGTTTACTCAGTTTTTTTATGACCGAACGTTCACCGTCTGTTAATTGAATAACATATACTCCGCTAGCCAAATGACTTAAGTCAATATTAGATTTAGGTTGCGCACCTTCTAAATAATAAACTTTTTCGCCAATTTGATTGGTGATAGTAATATTGATGTTCGCGTTAGACCAACCTCCTGTTTCAATCGTGAATTGGCCATTAGTTGGGTTAGGATAAACTTTAACATTGTTTTGCAAGTAGCTATCAATACCAACACTGTTAATATCCATACAGTCAGATGTGTCTGCGCAATCACCATCAGTAACGATAATAGCATATGAACCGTTTTCAATAGCTGTATAGGTATTTTCTGTTGCTCCGTCAATAACCTCAATCGGGTCACATTTAATCCATTGGAAAGTTGTCGTTTCTATATCTGGATCTCCACCTGTTAAAGTAAGGGCATCTATCATAGAAATACTTACGTCAATCGCAGGTAATACAATCAGGTCTGTAAATACAGTACTGTCGCATAATGTAGCTGATACTAGTACGTCAACATAAGATCCCGTTTCATCATAATTTGAATCTCCTACTACTATTGACTCTCCGGCGCAAATAGTAATTTCTTGCTCTAAAATATTCTCTTCTTCAATGAAAAGGTCTGTTGTAACTAAACTATCACACCCCATATCGGTTACTAA
>CAKZPK010000119.1 GCA_937139035.1 uncultured Crocinitomix sp.
ATTTACGACAAAACTGACGGATTTATTGCAAGCTTTGATGTGAAATAAATGTTAAAAAATCAGAAACCCAGTAAAATCAACACGCTCCGTCACATTCCGTCACGTTCCCTAACGCTCCGCAATGGTTTTTTTGGGGTGAAAAAGTGTTTGCTTTATAACATTTTGGGGATTTTGGGATATAGCTATGGTTAATTTTGAATGAAATTGTGTTTTATCAATAGTCTAATGCAATTAACTCAATCCTCAAAATTTGATTCCAGTTTGGTAACAACAAGAAACCTAGTAAAATCAGAACGCTCCGTAATGAATCTCCAACGCTCCCTCACGCTCCGCAATGTTTTTTTTGTCAATTTGAAGATGTCTTTGCTGAAAATAATTCTTGACTATCTAGTATAACCTAAAATTTTTCAATGTATGCAATTCTCACTTTTTTGACTAAAGACAAAACGGCTGATTACTTGTAATAGAAATTGTATCCAATAATTTTGTGAAGTTCTTATATTTATCATGAATTAAACCTAAAACAAATTCAATAACAAACCATTTGTGTAGACTTTATTCAATAAAAGGAGTATTGGGAATACATGTTTTTATTTGATTATTGAACTTAACTAGAAAAATATGGAAATTGAAAAAGTAGAATCAGCAATATTGACAGTTGCTCTAAAGGAATTAATAGATAAAATGGAAATTGAACTTGCAGAAAGAAAAGCTGGCGGTAATGACTCTTTAGATGGAGATGAAGAACTTCAAAGAGTAAAGGATCTAAAGTCAAAAATTGATGAGTATCTAAAAGGACAATTTACACCAGCAACGCCATTTAGTCAATATCCAAAACTATTAGGCCTTTAATGAAAAATTTATATTATTTGTTTAGAAGAAGAAATCCTAAATTATTGAAAACTTGCTATCACGAAATGGGACATTTCCTTTTAGTTCATCTTTTTTCTGATGATTTTGAAATGAACATAATAACTGCCAATAAAAAAATGGCAAATAATAAAGTGGTGAATTCAAATGGAGGTCTTGGTTTCGTTTTAAAAACAACTGAAACAATTGACGTCTATGACAAAATTTGCGTAATCGGACTAGCAGGTATGTGTTCTCAAAATTTATTCTTTGCGGATAATGAAAATAAAAGTCATGCTGTTGTGATCCCTGTTTTTATTGAATCTCCTGACTCTGAAATGAATAATGAAGGTGGTATTGGAGATTTTGAAATTGTTCAGCAAAATTTATATCGGATATTCAACCTTAAAAAGATCAATTTAAATACATACAGAAAAGAATTATTGGCATTTTGTTTCGATTATTTATCTGATGAAAAGGTTTGGAATATAGCCGGGGAACTAGTTGATTTTTTAATTAAAAAGTGGAATTTAACTCTTGAAAAAAAAGAAATAGTCGATTTTCTAGAAAAGAATAACTTGTTAAAAGAATTAGAAAAAATAAATTTGAAATACTTAAACTCGAGATATCCAATAAATAGAAATTAAGCCGAGCAATAGCTAGTAACTATATGAAGTTAGTTATATTTATGATGAATGAAACCCAAAACAAATTCAATCGATTACCAATTTATGTAAGCTATACTTTATAAAAAAGCATAGTGAATCGTCGATTTATTTGATTGTTAGTAACAACTGCACGCATTATGGAAAACACAGCACAAGTGGCTTGCTCTTATGAAATATGGAAGGATATAGTTTTGCCAGCAGCAAACTTAGCAGCAACAGTTGGCATTGGAGTTTTTATCGCCGTCATCCTAAAAAACAAAGAACATAAAGCCAAAAAAAAAGAATTACTAATCGATTCTTACATGGATTATTTGGGTGTTTGGACCAAAAATTACGGGGAAGACATGAACTCAAGCACATATCAAATACTTAAAGAATTAAAGCTTTCTTACGCCCTTTACTTTTCAACTCACCCCGCCCAAAATTTGTTTAATTCTCTAATTGAAGTTCGAATTGCTAAATTGAAAAAGCAAATAGACGAAAAACACGGGACTGACCATTGGTCTCCCTTCACATACAAGTTCGCTTTTCTTCTTGGCAAAAAAGTCTATGACAAACATTTACAGAAATTAGAGGATAAAATTGCCCACAATTACACTTCCAGCACAGGTATTAATAATGTCAAACTCGACGTCTTATCAGAAATCAGCATAGATCCTATAATTCTGGAGGACATCAATTCAACAGACGCGAGCAAAATCGAGAATGCTTTAGATCAAGTCGAACACAAATCTGTACTTCATTTCAATAACTTTTTATCGGGGTTATTCAATTCATATAATACAACTCTGGCGAACTTGATTAATGATCTCTAAAAATGGAAGAAAAATACATTCGATATCAAAAAGAAAGAGATGTTCTTTTCGTTTTTGGGGCAGGTGCCTCTATTTCTGATGGCGGTCCTCTTCAAAAAGACTTGCTCCCAGAAATCTTAAGCGAAGATTATTCGGATTCGGGATTAGCGAATCTTGTCAAGGAATTTATCAGTACTAATTTTGATACAGACCATGGCAATTCTCCTTCATTAGAATCTGTTTTCGGATACCTAGATTATTTCATTTCGAAAAAAGAAAGCCTAAAAGGTGGACATACAACGAATCAATTAATAAGTATTAAGGAATCACTAATCCGCCTCATTCATCATAGAATTAGTGAACCCAAAACTCGAAAAGGAGTTTATAAGAAATTTTTAAAGTGCTTAGATAAAATAAATAAAAATGTATCCATAATTACAATGAATTACGATACGTTGCTTGATGAATCTTTCGATTTCTTATACCCTAATCAAGCATTGATTGATTACTGTATCAACTTCATGAACTATGAGGACTACGATAAAATTGATGCATTTAACTGGTGGGTTAACCCAAGGGAACCTGTAAGTATTTGGGGAGGTAAGACACCAACGCCTATTAAAATCATTAAAATACATGGATCTTTAAACTGGAAATATTGTAACTGCTGCAATCAAGTATTACTTACTCCTTGGGATACTGCTATAGATTTAAAATCTCAAGGTTTCAAAGGGAGAATAGGTGCAAGTAGTGAAAACCCAAAAGAAATAATTTTTGACTTAAAATGTCCAAATGACCAAACGCCTTTTGATACATTCATAGTCCCCCCTTCTCACATAAAAGACCTTAATCATCCCGCTATTTCAAAGCTGTTTGATGAGGCTGCAATTGAAATTAGAAAAACCAAAAAAATAATATTTGTTGGTTACTCATTTCCAGAAGCTGATGTTCATATAAAAGCTCTATTTAAAAAGAATCTATCAAATGATACAGAAATAGAGGTTGTAGACCCATTTTTAAACGAAAGAATTAAAAGTAACTATAGAAGTATCAGTAAGAAGTCTCTCTTTATTAAAGATAGTTTTGAAAATTATATTGAAAACGAACTTGAAAATAAAATAAAACCTCCCCCTAATAAAGGAGTCCATAGTTAATCGCATACTTAGGGATGCTTAAACACCATAAATGAGAAGTTAAATACAAGTACCAAATATGAAAAAGTTAATAGACATCCCATTCGTATTAATCAAATTTGGTTCTAAAAAGAATATGTTAAAACTGATAAACAACGGGGAATTACGCTTCAGTTTATCTAAAGAGTATAATGAATTGGTTGACGAAAAAGAAAGAGGAGATTTATATGAAGGAGCTGAAAAAGTAGTGAATAGTCAGATAACTAAAATAGAAACTCAACATCCAACATTAGGAAAACACACTTTTAAACCTGTCTTAGGGAAATTATCGAAATTGATACAATTTAATGATTCTTACCTCTCATATAGTCTGTATGCAATTTCACCACGAACATTTATTGATAAAAACCAACACAAAATTGACAAAGAGCATCTTGAATTTGGTGATTCGGCAATTTTTATAAAACAACCATTGGAATTCCTGAATTTAATAACTGATCAGCTAAAAAAAGAGAAGATTGAATATGAAATGAATTTTGTAGAATACCTAGATTATGAAAAAGAAGGTGAAATTTCAATTAACCCTTTCAATAAAAAAATGGAGCATTCTCATCAAATGGAATTTAGGATAATTATTAAAAACATTGATAATAAAGCTCAATTTTTAAGAATTGGCTCTATTACTAAATATAGTAACTTGGTAACTTCCCAATCAATGATAGATTCTGATTGGGAAGCAAAAAGAAAGTAAGCTAACATACAAGAATTAAGTTCTAATAAATAGCAATACTCACGCCCCCTCACCAAAAACATCCATCAACCCTGAACATTCATCAAACAAAACCAGTTGATCCAACACATTAGATAAATAAGTCAAAGTGGTGATCATTTTATCCGAATCAGGTTTATAGTATTGGAGATATGCAGCTCTGCCTTATTGGTTCGTTCTGGTCTGTTGTTATTCGGACTTAATTGTTCTTATCCGTATTGGTTTTACGGATTTTCAACGATTTTTTTCGTCAATAGGGCTAACCCGTCACATTCTTCATCCAAACCAAAATTCCGAAGTAATTGAACCAATGTTCCAATGGAATAGGTAATATCACCTTTATTAGAGGGATCAATTAACTGACTGTAATCTGCAATTAGTTTGATGGCGGTTAACAAATTGGTTTTGATAATGCTCAATTCATTATAATCCACAACATTGACTTTTACGAAGAATGAATTGGAATTAGGTTCAGGAATTAATGTTGTGCAATGATTTTCTTTGAAATCATTCAAATCTTTGGGTAAACTCATAATACTTGTTTTTAGGAAGCGGATAATCCGCAGTGATAAAAATCCCGATAGACACAGGTGTCCTACCATACAAGTACGGTTGAGCTATTTCCAGTGATCTCCACCAGTCTATCGGGAAATTTCTTTGTGTTTGTATCATGAACTTGTATTTAGGAATGGCTAAGTAATGAAATTATTTTGAGATATGGAAATTTTAGTTTAGCTAAAACTTTCCTAATCATGAATCAAAAACACGCATTAAAAATTGCTGATATTTAACTCGATTACGAAGTAATTATCAATTCCTTCATAAATAGTAGGAATTATTTGGACAGTTCTTTAATTTAGGATTCGTTAATCCATAGTTCTAAATTTATATTGTCGCTTTGTGTGTAATAATGTTGCAGTTGATTGAGCTTTTAAAATTAAAATGATGAGTATCGTTAAAGTTATTTCCAAATTAGAAAACTATTTAATTGAAAAAGCAAAAAAGGATGTTTTCGTCTACACGGGTCGTAAAGAAATGGGATCTTTATTAATAAAGAATAAAGAGAATAATAAAAAGATTATCGTTAAACCTTCAGAATCAACGATTCCGATTGGAGGGAAAAGACTTCAAGATTTTATTATTAAAACCTCCACTTTTAAAGGGCAGAGTATTGATCACTATATTTATCTATCGAAAGACTTTAAGGATATTGCAAAACGTTACACCAAACGTTATAAGTCACTTACGCTAATTTCATTTAATTCAAAAAAGAGAAAAATTGTCGTCTATGGGTCAATGAATGTTGATTTAGCGATACTAAATCATATTATAGAATTTGCAGATCACAGTGATTATTCCATTTCCTATGATTTCGAAGGAGTTCTTAATCACCAAGGGTTTGATAAAAAAAAGGAAAAGGTAATAGCCAAAGTGGAAAAAGCTCCCTATAACCCACGAGTCTTCTTTTCCTATTCATGGGATAGTCAAGAGCATAGATTCTGGGTATTAAAACTTGCCTCTGATCTAATAAAAGATGGTATTAGTGTTCTCATTGATGAATGGGATTTGAATAATTACAACAGCGATCTTCATCAATTTATGGAAACTGGGATTCGAGAGGCGGATAAAGTAATACTGATATGTACTCCAAATTATGCAAAAAAAGCTAACAATAGGTTAGGTGGAGTTGGTGTTGAGAACACTATTATAACTGGAGAGTTTTACGATAAAAAAAAGTCAAATAAATTTATCGCAATTATTCGTGAATCTGAGGGGAACTTAACAGATGCCCTACCCACTTATTTGAAAACAAAATTTGCAATAGATTTCACAAATAATGATCAATATAACTCACAAAAGGAAGACCTTATGCGGAAAATATTGAATGTTCCTAAATTCAAGAAGCCTAAACTTGGACGTCTGCCTATTTTGAAATCAAGCGAGTTATAAGCAGCTTAGATTTCCAGTAAAATCAACACGCTCCCTCACATTCCGTCACACTCCCCCACGCTCCGTAATGCTTTATTATCCTAAAAATTGATTAAGTTTGATATATTGAAAATAGAAATGACCGATTTATCCCAAATATTATCCCATTTACCATCTGAAAGGATTGCAGACCTAGAGCAAATCACTCTAAAGATTCTTGACACCCACCGTGTTGATATAATTATGCTTTTTGGAAGTTTTGCCCGTGGTGATTTCAAAACTGAACGTGGCAAAGAACAAGGAAAGAAAAGTGATTTTGATATTCTGATTGTTGTTGAAAGTGGAGACAGAAGAAAGCATGTTGTTTCAAAATTAAGAGGTGCTTTTAAGGATATGGAAATAGTTGTGCAAACGCTTGTGGTTAACATTAGTGTTGTAAACAAAGCCTTAGAAGAAAATCAGTATTTCTATTCGGACATTAAAAAAGAAGGAATTGAATTGTTTAATTCTGGGCGGTATGATTTTGCTTCCTTTAAAGGGTTGTCTGCAACTCGTAGAAGAGAAATTGCGGAAGCTGATTTTGATGAATGGTTCAAAGGTGCTAAAACGAATTTTGATTATGCCAATATAGCGGTTGAACGTGGTGATTGGTTAAAGGCCTCATTTGAATTTCAACAGTGCATTGAAATGTGTTACACTGCTATTGAGATGGTTTTCAATCATTATAACCCGCATGAGCATAACTTGTTTGCTTTGCGTGACCGTAACGTTCGGCATCACAAAAGGCTGAAAGGTGTTTTTCATTATGATAATGAAGAACATACAAAACTGTTTGACCAATTGAATTACGCATACATAGGCGGGCGTTATCGTAACGAAAAGGAATTTCCCGTGGATATGGATAAGATTGAATTTTGGAAGCAAGAGACCGAGGCTTTTATAAAATTGACCGAGGAAATTTGTTTGGAGCGGATTGAGGGGTTTAAATCTTTGGAAGTATAGTTTTCTTTTTTTCTAGATTAACCTATTTAATAGACCTTATATGAAAGTTCAAATTACAGTTAAACAACAAAACCTTGAATTTAATAAGGAATACGCCGAACAATATAATTCTGGAAAAGGCAGTCATGGCAATTGGAAAGATAGTTGGTCAGACGGTTATGAATTTGTTAAACCAATAGATAATGTTCATATTTTCAAAAACACGGATTACGACTTTACGCTAGAAAATGGAAAGACTATAACATTAAAAAATGTAAATATTTTAACGACTTATAACGAGGAAGAAATAGTAGGTTGTTTTATTCTTTCCAAATCCATAATACAAAGAATGTTGAAACCACCTTTAAGAAAAAAATCAGATGCTCAACGTTACTATTTTTATCTAAAACCTAACAAATCAGTTTGGAAGTTATCAAATAACATCTATCTAAACAAGGAAGAAGTTCCTTCAATATTATTTGTTGAAAAAAATTAAGTCACCTGACCAGAAAGGGGGCTGGATTAAAAAACTCGGATCGGATGAGAAAATTTATAATTAGTAAAAATAACTAAAGCTCCTATTAACAAAGAGATTAAAACTACTTTTACTCAATTTTATTTATCGTTTTTTTTAATAATGAAATATCATTTTCATTATCAAAAAATGAACCATCTTTAATTACTACTGTTTTTTCCTCAGGAATTAAGTCACTAATTTTTTCTTCTATTTCATCTAATACAGGTTTTATAATTTCTATATCTTTATTAAAGATGGTTTTTGCATGATCAATATCTTTTATACCTTCATGAATATGGTCATATAATTTAATCTTAAATTCAACAACACTAGTATCTCCAGCTAGACAACTATAATCCCCATTCATAACCCGACTACTAGATTCAAATAATTGTTGGGATATTTCACTGATCAACTCATCCTTAGTTAGTCTTGAATGAGGATAAAGGTCTGGTATCATTTTTTTGGGGATTGATTTTGAGGTTAATTTTAAACTTAACCTCTTAAATAGATACGGAGCCGCTATCCCAACACTAAATGCATGTATTTTATCTTGGAAAAGTAGTTCATGCGTTATTTTTCGCAAAACATACTCATTTATTTGGGAGTTAACAAAATCAAGTTGTTGTTTATTAAGAACCACATGTACATCAGCGACACTTTCCATCAGTTTTTTGAATTCCTCGCCTTTAATGAATTTAAAGAATTCTGTACTGTAGCCATAGAAGTCAGCAAAACCCAGATTAATTCTGTCTTTTTCTCCTGTTTTACCTATCCGATTTTGAAGAGACTTTAAATCTATATCTGTCAACAATCTTAATCCATAATCATCAAATGCTTTTCTTAGAATTTCATTAGCGCCTTCTATATCAATGACTGACATTATCTTAAAAAAAGTCTGGGCAAGTTTAATATTGGTATTTAGTTCTCCAGAAAGATCTGTTGAATTATAGTATTTGATACCTATTTTACTCAAAATGTCATTTACATCCAAAAGCGGTGGATCTAAAATAAAGGAACTAAATGATTCAAATTCATTAATTACTTCATCTACATACTTTCTAATTACATTTGAAGATATTTCTTTTTTGATTTCTGATTTAAACGATTTAATCAATGCTAATGCAGGTTCAGTAACATCATGGGAAACAAATAAGTAGTATTCAAAATTTTCTCTGTCTGGTAATATTTTAGAATCTTTAATCGCAAATAGAGAAAACTTAATTAATTCTTTAAGAAATTGAGGTTTGGTAAGTCTTCCTTGATATTTTTTACACTGTATTAACCCTGAAACTTTATTGTTTTGGTAAAGCACGCAATCTCGTCCTCGCTCAGCAACTCCTTGCATTAAAGCAATATCGGAATGATTTCCAAATGAATTTGTCTCTATTTTTTCCTTTATTAATATATATGAAAGTAATTCAAACTCTCTATCTGATAAATCTGAAAAAGGAAAACTAGTTATTCCAGATTCAATAGTTATTGGTTTATGTTCACCTGATATTTCTTTTTCAATTTGTTTATTTGGGATTTTCATCATTTTCTTTAATCATTTTGGGAGGAGGCATATGTTTCATCCAATCCATCATATTGGCTTGATTTCTTAACATTTCATTTACAGTTGATAAATCGATTCTTCCATTTGGTAAATAAACGACCCTTTTTAAATGTGGGATTGTCGCCCAAAGCTTATTTTGTATCAACTGTTCATCTCCACTATCAAATGCTCTTTTGACATCCTCAAGAATGAGATTTACATTATGTTCAAATTCTTTTCTGGATGAAGGAGGCGGCATTCCTTGTCTCTTATTCTTCATCTTGCGATTCGTTATTAAATGTTTGTTGAGCAACTGTATTAGCCATCAATCTTACCGATTCATTTATCGTTGTCAAGTCAATTCTTTGATTTGGTAAAGCTCTTGCTGATTTAAATCCATTTTTTATTCTAGAGACGCCATCAATATTTCTACTGATGTTCACCTTTCCTTTAACCATGTATTCTCTCAAAAGGTTTAAATTTCTTTCAAACTCTCTTCTACTTTCTATGTGGCTTCTTCTTGGTTCAAACATGCTAATTCTGATTTACTATATTAAATAGTTCGTCTAAATTATTCTTTCCAACTCTGGTCATAATAGCCTTATTTAATGCGAATCTAATCAACTCAGGGTATCTACCTTTGTAATTTTTTGCTTCGTGATAACTCCGCTTTAAATATTTGTCTGATTTTAATAATTGTTCCCAATTTAGAGGAGAGCAATAATCAGAAGCAAGTTTCATTAAATCTTCACAAAACCTACGATTAAGAATTTCCATTTCATTCAGTTCATCAATTTGAATTTGAATACAGCCGATAATTGGTTCTTCTAGAGCTACATCCGAATGTCCGTCAATAATGTCAGGTAGTAAAGCCTGTAGCTTATTATTTAATTCTTCATAACCACTCTCTAGCAATACCTTACCTATTTCTGTGTATACTTTAAATATGCTTAAATGTGATATTTGAACAATCTTATCTATTAATTCCGTCTTATCGGATAACAGATTGGACAGAATTTCAGGTGATTCTTTTACTAACTCTAGGAGTGCCTTACAGCAGTATTCTCCCTTATTTGACGGTTCATTAGCAGTTGTTTCTTCAATTAGTATTGGAATAGTCAATTCAGGAATATTTTTGGATAAGAATAGCAGGCATGTGCAAGCTTTTGAACTCACCCAATCAAGAGGGTGAGTGGTTAACCAAGCAATAAGAGATATTACTTGTTCATTACTTGATTTATCATTAGCGCTCGAATCAATCCACTCATATTTTTTGAAAACATGTTCCTCTGGTCTAATCAAAAGATCGAAATGGTTTGACACACTTTCAAATATCTGTTCACTTTGTTCTGCAGCCAAATTATGTTCAAAGAACCAAAGTAATCTGTCAACAACAGACCATGTATCAACGCCATAATCATTTATAAAAGATGAAAGTGATGATATCGTCTCTTTTGGAGTATTAAAAGCTTGTTTTAAATTCTCCTTTAGATTATTACTTGAGGTTGACCAATTGCTGTACCATATACTGATATTTTCTTTATTGAAAGCGTCTAATGCCAAATCAACCAATTCCACTTTTGAGGTTTTATGTGGGGCTCCTTCAAATCGCTCGTTGATTTGATGAAAGGCATCTTCCTTTTCTTTCGCCTCAGAAGGTGAAACTGAGGAGGCTTTTTCTTCGTTTTTCGGAAGTTCGGCCTCATTCATTCGTAAGTTAAAATAATCACTAAACTCGTTGTAAACGATTGGATCAAGGTTCTCCCTTAGATAACCTATATATTTACTCTTTTCATCTTTCATTTCATCAGCCTCAACTAGCTCGTATATCAAAGGAAACACTTTTTTTCTTTGATGAAAATCTTCGGAAATCATTGGCGGCAGGCGCGAAAACGCAAATTGAAACAAAGATGAATATTGAACAATCCATCGTCGATTTGCGAAAGATTTATGAGGAATTTT
>CAKZPK010000120.1 GCA_937139035.1 uncultured Crocinitomix sp.
TAGCGGCGGTTTTTGCTGACAATGGCGCAGGTGTTCGCGGAGATTTAGGTGCGGTTTTAAAAGCCATATTATTACACCCTGAAGCAAGGTCATGTGAATGGATAAATGATGCTTCACAAGGTAAATTACGAGAACCTATTTTACGCTACACTACTGTTGCTAGACATTTTGGAGGTTTTTCACCTTATGATGATCGATTTTGGAACCTCTCTTATAGTTTCAATAACGGTGTAGATCAACACCCTCTTCACTCTGCAACTGTTTTCAACTTCTTTAGCCCTGGATTTAGTCCAAATGGAGAAATTTCTGAGGCAGGGCTAATTGCTCCTGAATTTGAAATTCACAATTCGCGAACAGGTATAAATTATGCAAATTGGGTTTATTATTGGGTAGAATATGAATATTTATTGGCTTGTCGATCAAGTGATGTACCAGAAGACAATGACAATGTTGTTGGCACAAACATGACTAGGCTGTATGAATACTCTAAAGATCCTGACGCACTGCTTGACCAACTTGATTTATTTCTATGCCATGGACAATTGACAGACAGAACACGTGGCATTATTAAAGAAACTTTATTGGAATATCCTCCAACCGTTTCAGGACTTACAGAGCGCATTCAATTAGCGAGCTATTTAATACTTATAAGTCCAGACTACAACATTTTAAAATAAGCAAAGCAATCTATGGATAATAATTTTGAAAATTCAAGAAGGAAGTTTTTAAGACAACTCAGCATTGCATCTGCAATGGGCTTTGCTTCGCCATTATCATCAATGGCTAAATTTAAAAGCATCAACTCATTAATGAGCTCCCCTCCGCCTCCACCATTTGGCAATTACAAAGCCATTGTGTGTGTATTTTTGCACGGCGGTAACGACTCTTACAATATGCTTGTTCCCAACACAATGACGGAATACAATCATTATTTCAATACCCGTTCAAATTTAGCGTTGGAACAGCCAGATCTTTTACCAATTGGTTCAGGTGATTTTGGGCTAAATCCAAGCTTACCAGATGTGCGAGACATGTACAATGACGGTGACTTGGCTTTTTTATCTAATATTGGAACATTAGTAGAACCTACAACTGTTGACAGTTACTATAGTGGTTCTTCTCAAATTCCAATTGGGCTATTCTCTCACCTTGATCAATACAAGCATTGGCAATCTGCCAGAGCGCACGAACGTGTAACCAAAGGATGGGGAGGCTATATGGCTGACTTACTAGGATCGACCAATACCAATGATAAAATCTCAATGAATGTATCATTGTCTGGTACCAATGTTTTTCAAAACGGTGTTAATACAACCCCATTTTCAATGAACAATAGCGGTCCCACATTACCCATAAACTACTACTCTGAATGGGGTCATAACCAAGATCGTCGTGCAGCAATGGACAGCATTTTAAATTACAACTTCGGAGACCCATTCCAAAACACATATGCCAATGTATTACATGGGTCAATTGAAGCAGGAGCAGAATTCAAAGAGGCTTTGGATGAAGTACCAGAATTTGTCACTGTATTTTCTGAAGACAGACTTTCGCAAGAATTAAAAATAATTGCCAAAACTATTGCTGCCAGAGAAGAACTTGGATTTGAACGTCAAATTTTCTTTGTTCGTTATGGCGGATGGGATCATCATGACGCACTAATAACGGAACAAGCTGAGAAATTGAGCGTAGTTAATAATGCTTTAGTTGAATTTAAAAATGCCCTTAATGAAATTAGTGTTTTTGATGATGTTACAACTTTTGTAGGATCCGAATTCGCTAGAAAACTTTTATCAAATGGAAACGGAAGTGACCATGGATGGGGAGGCAACTCAATTGTAATGGGAGGAAATGTAAATGGAAATCAGATTTATGGAACTTATCCAACTCTAGAAATTGATGGCCCGGATTATTTAAATGGAGGAATCATGGTTCCTACAACATCTGTTGACTCAATGTTTGCAGAATTAGCACTATGGTACGGAGTTGAACCTGGTGATTTGGGAACGATTTTCCCCAACCTTGGAAATTTCCATGACCTTGGAGGACTTTCAACCGATTCCCCACCAATTGGATTTATGAACATGTAAGCTATGAAGAAATTAATATACTTTTTTACACTTTTAATACTGACCAACACATCCTTTGGTCAATGCTATCCCGACCGACACAACACTTCTTGGTTTGACGGTTGGATATCTTGCGAAACAAGTGAAAACCCAAATGAAATGAGGGGCGAAAGCCACTGGATTTCATATGACTTTGGTCAACTATACGAATTGAACGAACTAAAAATTTGGAATATTAACGATCCAGACCTATTGTCTAATGGAGCTCAAAATGTCATTATTGACTATTCAGTTGACGGTGTTAATTGGCTTGAATATGGACAGGAAACCTTTCCTGAGGCAACTGGAGTTAACAATTATGAAGGTGAAGTTATTACAGATTTTGAAGGACTAAAAGCTAAACACTTATTAATTACTGTTGTTGACAATTATGGTGGAGATTGTGTTGGTTTTGCAGAAATGCGTGTTGCTGTAGACTCTGCAAAAAGCGACAACGAGGACATTTGCATCATAGCAGATGTATACCCTAACCCTATTGTTGACGAATTTTCTGTTTTTCTTGAGAAAAAATGCCTTGGAGATGTTTATATAGCAATTGAAGATGCCACCGGACGAACAGTTATGGCAGAAGAACTCATCAAACTATATGACACCAAAACAATTGACGCTAGCCAATATGGACCAGGTGTATATTTTGTTTGTTTGCGAAATGGCGAAATAAAAGAGCGATACAAAATTGTAAAGCACTAAGGCTTGAAAAATGTATTCCACTAATACTTTCAGGTATTGGTTTAAATGACAAATACAGAAGCATAGCGAAACACTGAAATCAGTTCTTTTTTCTGCACTACCCAACCCTTGAGCTAAAATTCGCGATATAATAGTATTACGAATCCCAAAAACTGCACAAGCATGAAATCATTACTCTTTACTAGCCTCTACTTTCTAATACTCAACATAGGTTATAGCCAATCACCTGATTATTTCAACAATCAACCTTCATGGTTTATTGAATTACAACATTCTGGTGAAGGCGGAATCGGCTCCTACATGGAAACATCAGTAATCCTAGCATTTGAAAACGAAGTTTACGACGGATACTTTCTAATGAAGCGAAAATTTGAAAAAGTAGAGTATGATGATGGAGCAATCACAACTGGCACTCAATCATTAATAAATGTAAGACAAGAAGGCAGAGCCATCTACTACTATAACGAAGAAACCGAACTAGATGAGTTATTCATCTCATACGAATTAGAGATTGGAGACACTGTAAAAGGTAAATTTGGCAACGAAAATTTCCCTTTAATCGTTTACAATATAGACTCTGTTTTGGTAGGAGACGCTTATCGTAAATTATTTTATACAGACGAAACCCCAGAAGGCGGAGCCAATCGCAAATTAATTGAAGGTATTGGCTTTCAATACTCAGATGAAGAGCAAATTGGCAACTATTTTGGAGATATAAATTATGCCGGTGAAGGAATTGGATTTGACTTAACATTAAACTGCTACGGAGAATACACCGTTCCTCTCTGGAATTACCCTGAAGGCGGCACCTGCAACCTAACTTTAAATATAGAGGAAGAAACACAAACAAATATTAACCTATACCCCAACCCTGCGGTTGATCTAATAAACCTTTCTGCATTAACGAATATCAAAGTTGTCACAATACAAACTTTAGACGGTGCAATTGTAAAGGAAGTTCCAATAAATAAGAAAAACGGTCAAATTAACTTGGCCGATTTCAGCAAGGGTATTTACATTGCCAACATTACCATGGAAGACGGAACTTTTCTCTGGAAAAAAATAATTAAGCAATAGGTATAATAACAAAAGAGCCTGATAATTAATTATCAGGCTCTTTTTATTCATTTAGTATTAAATACCTTATTTGGTGAATAATAACTCACGTAATTTAGGCAATGGCCAAAGTTCGTCATCAACCATAATCTCAAGTTTATCAGCATGGTAACGAATATCATCAAACTTTGATTTAACATCATCACAATAAGCATACGCTTTTTCTCGCGTATCTTCCATTGCATTTGCTTTTTTACGATCAGCAATCATCAAGTTCACTGTATCATTCATTACATTAACGTGCTTAGAAATTGATTTAATGAAGTTAATTTGAGTTCTAGCCGCTTCACGTCCTTCTTCCTCTCCTAAAACATCCAATAAACCCTGCGCATTATTAATCAAAATATTTTGATATTCAATTGCTGCTGGCATAATGTGATTTTTTGCAATATCACCTAATACTCTTGCCTCAATTTGAATTTTTAAAATATAGTTTTCTAACTCTATTTCATGACGAGCTTCCAATTCAACCGGGCTTAAAATCCCCAATTTATTAAACAAGTCCTTCACTTCTTGTCTGCTATACACATCCAATGCTCTTGGTGTATCCTTTAAATTTGAAAGACCACGTTTTGCAGCTTCTTCAACCCACTCTTGTCCGTAACCATTTCCTTCAAATCTAATTTTCTTAGAAGCAGTGATTAATTTTTGAAGCTCTCTTAAAATCGCTTCATCCTTTTTATCTCCTCCAGCAATTCGTTCGTCAACATTCTTTTTAAACTCAACCAATTGGTTAGCCATAATAGTGTTCAACACAGTCATTGCTTGTGCGCAGTTCGCTGTAGAACCTACCGCTCTAAACTCAAATTTATTACCTGTAAACGCGAAAGGAGATGTTCTATTTCTATCCGTATTATCTAATAAAATTTGAGGAATTTTTCCAATATTTAGTTTAAGCTCTGTTTTTGCTTCTGGTGTCATTTTACCAGCCAAAATGCTTTCTTCTAAATCATCAAGCATTTTCGTTAATTGTGAACCGATAAATACTGATATAATAGCAGGCGGCGCTTCATTTGCTCCAAGGCGGTGATCATTTCCAGCTGATGCAATTGACGCTCTTAACAAATCTGCATTATCATGAATAGCCATAATAGTATTCACGAAGAATGTTAAAAACTGCATGTTAGACTTAGGATTTTTACCTGGTTGTAAAAGATTTACACCAGTATCCGTAGCCATTGACCAGTTATTATGTTTACCCGACCCATTAATTCCAGCAAATGGTTTTTCATGTAATAAAACTCTGAAATTATGTTTTGCTGCAGTTTTCTCCATCACATCCATCAATAAAAGGTTGTGATCATTAGCAATATTCACCTCTTCAAACATTGGTGCACACTCAAACTGATTTGGTGCAACCTCATTATGTCTAGTTGTTACAGGAATTCCTAATAAATGAGACTCATACTCAAAATCGCGCATGAATGCTGTAACACGCTCAGGAATTGAACCAAAATAATGATCATCTAATTGTTGTCCTTTAGCAGGCGAATGACCAAAAACAGCACGTCCAGTCATCATTAAGTCAGGTCGTGCATTAAATAAAGCTGTATCTACCAAAAAGTACTCTTGCTCCCAACCTAAGGTTGCTCCAACACTATTTACATTCTTATCAAAGTACTGACAAACTTCTTTTGCAGCACTTTCAACCTCATGCAATGCTTTCAATAAAGGCATTTTATAATCCAATGCCTCACCTGTGTATGCAATAAACACAGTTGGAATACACAACGTTTTTCCAATTACGAAAGCCGGAGACGTAGGATCCCAAGCTGTATACCCTCTTGCTTCAAAAGTATTTCTGATTCCACCATTAGGAAACGAAGAAGCATCTGGCTCTTGTTGTACTAATAAATCACCCTCAAATCTTTCAATTGCTTTACCAGGACCGATTGGTTTAAAAAATCCGTCATGCTTTTCTGCAGTTGAACCTGTTAAAGGTTGAAACCAGTGCGTATAATGTGTAGCCCCTTTTGAAATTGCCCAATCCTTCATGGCCGTTGCAATCTGGTCAGCATGTAAACGATCTACATGTGTTCCTAATTGAATTGCGGACTTTACCACTTTATATGCGTCTTCTGTTAAACATTCGCGCATTTTATCTAAGTGAAATGTATTTTCACCAAAATATTCTGAAACTCGGCGATCACCATAATCAACGTGATTAGCTTCTCGGCTTAAAACTTCATCAAGGGCACTTTTTCTTGAATTGGACATATTAAAATATTTTTTTTTGCAAATGTAAGTCATTTTATAGGGGGTACATCAAAAAAAAGCATCTTTTTTATTAACAACCCCCTGTTTTTATACACGACATTTCGAAAAAGTATTAAAAAACAAAAAAAACAACTAGAATTTGCCAATTATTCAGTTTAAAAACAATAAAAACTGTCATTTCGTCACCGTAAGTAAATCAAAACTGTCATTTTGACTTGTTTTTTACTCAATTTTATGGTTGGTATTCTATTTGACCTATGAAAACCAAACAACATTAAAAATTTAAGGAAATGACACTAATAAAGAAAAGACAAGAATTACCAGTATTTGGAGACATGATGGCAAACTTATTTGAGGATAAATTTTTTGAACCAACTCACAGGCAAAACGCTAGAAACACACCTTCTGTAAATATTTTTGAAGACAAAAATGACTTTACTAGTCAGCTTGCTGCACCAGGAATGAAAAAAGATGATTTTAAAATTGACCTAAAAAAGAACACTTTAAACATTTCAGCCACCAAAGAGAATAAGACTGAAAAAAGAGAAGAAAAATATTCATTACGAGAGTTTAATTACAATTCATTCCAAAGAGCATTTACATTACCTAAAAATGCAGATAAAGAAGGAATCTCGGCACAATATCATGACGGAATTTTAGAAGTAAAGATTGGCAAAAAAGAAAAGCCAATTGAAAAAACGAAAACGATTTCAATAAACTAACCTTTTTTCATAGCTGCCTTTTCGAATTACGAAAAGGTGAATACAAAAAAAACCTGCTAATTGCTTAGCAGGTTTTTTCATTAATAATAATTCGATAATCTGATTTAATTCTCTTCCACCGGCTCAACTTCCGCAGTCTCCGCAGCAGCTTCCTCTAATTCCTCTCTCAGTTGCTCATACTCTTCACCACTTCCTTGCTCCTCTGTTAAACTACCAACCTTTTCGGTTAAAATTCGCAAGGCGTTTTTAGTATCATCCTGCATGATTAAAGAAATATTAATCTCATTAATATTTCCACTTCCCTTTAAGCTCTTTAATTCTCTAACAACAACTTCTGCCTCATCAAGCTCATCCATTCCTGCAACTTTAGCAAAGTCAAGGAACATCCCAAAAGGTTCAGAAGACAACACATCTCCTTTATCAGCAATTGTGCTTGCCATTCCGTTTTCAACCTTTAGAGCCCAAAGACTATCATTTGTTGAAAATAAAATATCATCAGAAATAACTAAATAAGCGTCTCCCATTTTTAAAACACCATCATCTCCAAGCGAATCACTTAGTTCCATCAAGTCCGTCAAAGCATCCAAGTCTTCAATACCAAATACAGCCCCGAAAATTGGAGTTGGCTCATTACTTTCATATGGCTCTCCATATCCCCAATCAATAATTTCTGTTTTCATTTCAACACGATCAACAACAAATAGAATATCTCCTGTTAAACCAGCTTTAGCAAGATCAATACTTACACCCATTTTACTCAACTCCTCTTCCAAATCATTGTATTCTAATTCAGACATTTGCTCTTTCGTATAATCCAATCCTTTTTCTAGATCAATATTATAAACCATAGTAAACATTGGATCTTCCGAATTCCCAAAAGCAAGTAATCTCGAATCTACAGGTCCTTCACCTAAGAAACCAAACTGCTCTTTTAATCTTTCAGACAGGTTACCAATCCAATTTAAATCTATACTTCCATTGTTGAAATTAACAAACAAGTCAGAATTAATATCTTCAATATTTTCTCTACTATCTTCCAACTCTTCGTTCATTCCCATAGACACATCTTCTAAATACCCATAGAATGGTTTCCCTTCAAATCGCATAGAAATATCTGCGTCGTTCTCTAAAAATGCTTTATACATTTCATTCACTTCACCTTCTTCTGCCGCTTCAATCAATGCAATTGTTTTGTCAACAGTTTTCATTCCTTCTTTAGAACCTCCTGAGAACATTGCTGATATATCCATTGGAATACTTGTTGCAATTGCAAACTCTTCATCCCAAACAATCACGTAACTATCTCCCTCTTTCAACACATACTGATAACCATCTTTTTCTTTGATTTCAGCATTTGCTTCTGTCTCTAACAACTCCTTAAACGCTACTTCATTTTTCAATTTAAAAATACCGTAAAAGTTTGGCGTGAATCCACCACCTCGGCCCATCACAACCTGCACATCCACATCATAATCTACTCCTGTAACTTCTTCATCAATAAAAAAGCCCAGTAGCATTTCTTGCGTATATGGTAAAGCACCATCAGTTGCTCCTGATTTTTCTATGATATTACCTGGCGTTGTATTAATAATAAAAAACGGCGATTCTATTTTTCCAATTATTGCCGCAACCTTCTCTTCACGAGTTCTTTCAGCCGTACAACTTACAAAACCTGTAACAAACAATGCTAATAGTAATACCGACCAATTTATTTTTCTCTTTTTCATATTCATAATTATTAATGCAAAGTTAATTAAATCTTCTTTGAATTGGTTAAATAGAGCCCTAACTTTGTGCCGTGCATACTATTGAGCCATTTTATAATTGGAGAGGATTTTATATTGCCTCTGAAGACATTCAGTCCCCTTTTTACGAACGTATTTATAGTGAGTTTGAATTTACAGACTCTATTTATAATTATTGTATTCATCCGCAATGGGACAATATTGGCTCTCCTAGCCTGTTTATTAAAATTCTTTATGCGGACTATGATAGTGGTGTCGCAGTAATAGAATTGTTTGGAGAATGGAATGACGTTATTAATAATGACATAATGCTTTTAAAAAGAGATGTTGTGGAATTATTAATGGAAAATGGTATAAATAAATTTATACTAATTGCTGAGAATCTTTTAAATTTTCATGGTAACGAGGAGGATTATTACGAAGAATGGTTTGACGAGGTTGAAGATGCTCAAGGATGGATCGCATTAATAAATTTAAGACCTCATGTGCAAGAAGAACTTAATAATTATGATTTAGATTATTATTTCTTAATGGGCGGACAACTAGAAGAGGTTGATTGGAGAACGGCTACTCCTCAACAATTCCTCTCCAGAATTGAGCAATATGTAAAAAACAGACTAGACTGATTACGAACAAGTTAAAACTTAACAATAAGCCTGTAAAATGTTAATTTTTTAATCGACTACTTACAACTTCGATTTAACTTTTACCATAATTGAATTCAAACCAATTTGATTAAATCCAATAATTGAAATAATCCTGAATTTGCTCATTTACACAATTGAAAACAATTCAAAAACTTCCCAAAAACACCATTAACAAAGAGGTTTCCGTTTTAAAACTAAAAGCCTAGTTCTTTTCACCCAGATTGTATCTCTCTATAAACCACCCTACATTTACTTTCTTATCTTCAACAATAATAACGCTAGGATTTCAATAATAAAATCATTTCCAATTCCACTTTTCGCCTCCACGAGTAAAAATATGCGTATATTTATCAAACCAAATAAAAAACATAAATTATGACTAAAAACAAACTTATTTTAGGAGCATTAGCTCTAAGTTTATCAGCTGGGTCTTTCGCTCAAGTTGAAAAATTCGTAGTGCTTGAAGAAAAAACAGGTACTTGGTGTGGTTTCTGCCCATACGGTACAGTTGCTTTCGATAACCTTGAAAACGACGAGCCTAACTTTATCGGAATAGCAATTCACAATTCTGATCCAATGGCAAACTCTACTTACGATTCTGAAAGTGCAGGTTTACCAGGATTTACTGGATATCCGTATGCTGCTGCTGACCGTATTGAAGGTGATCATGCTGCTTATGCTCCAGACAAATTCGCTATTAGAGAAACTGAAACTCCAGTTGCTTCTATTGACGTAGGAGGATACATTGATGGAGATCAATTAGAAATTAGAATTGTTGCAAACTTTACTGAACAACAATCAGGAGATTGGAGATTAGCTGCTGTTGTAACTGAAGATCACGTTACAGGAACAGGTTCTGGTTACGCGCAATCTAACTACTTCGCTGGTGGAGGATATGGTCCTTTATCTGGAGCTGGAAAAGATTGGCATACTGAGCCAAATCCAGTACCTGCTGCTGATATGGAGTATAACCACGTTGCAAGAGCACTTGGTGATGATGCTTACCAAGGTGTAGATGCTAGTTTACCTGCTACTATGAGTGCTGGTGTAAATTACTGGTATTCTTACTATGTTGATATTGATCCTTCTTGGGATTTAGAAAACATTCACGTTGTTGCTATGTTAGTTGAGCCTTCTGGAACAATTAACAACGCTGGTAAAGGTTCTGTTGAGTCTAGTGAAGTTGGAACTGTTGGTTTAGAAGAAGATGCTGCAAATGCATTTGCAATTACTGCATACCCTAACCCAGCGTCTGATTTTGTTAACTTAACTGTTGAATTAGAAGAAGCGTCTGCTGTAACAATTGAAGTAGTAAACATGTTAGGTGCTGTTGTTTCAACTATTGAAACTCAAAACTTAGCTATCGGAACTCACTACAATGAGTTAGACGTAGCTGACCTTACTGAAGGTGTTTACTTCATCAAAACAACTGTTAACGAAACAGTAGAAATGACTAAAATTGTTGTTCAATAGTAATTGAATAATAACTTATAAAGTATGAAAGCCCTGACTTAATCGTCAGGGCTTTTTTTATGGTTTATATTTTTTCTGAAAGATTTGGCTGGCTCAAAACAAGATCTACCACTCTACCACTCAATCAAGAACTTAAACCTTTTAATGCAGTAGCTACTATTGCTCAGAATTTTTAACGAGCATTTCGCACACCACTTTATCAATTGGAAACGTAAATTGTTCTGGGCTTAAATCTGCCAAAGGCACCCACCGAAAAAACTGTTCACCTTTAACCATTTCTCTTTTAACCGCCTCAATTTTTATTCTGGTCAATTCATTTGTAGAAACTTCGTAATAAAAACTTAAAAGCTGATCAGCAGGATTAAACGCCGAAATTTGTAAAAAATCATTAACATAGAAAAAACGACCTACTTCGATCGTTATTCCCAACTCTTCCATAAATTCTCGTTGTAATCCATCTGCGAGTCCCTCCCCTTTTTCTAATCCTCCACCAGGAAACTTAGTCATAGAAACTCCTCTATGCTCATCCGTAACTAAAACAGCATTATCATATATTAATAGACCATAAACCCTGAGGTTAAAATTATTCACTCCACTCATTTCATTCATTTTTTAAAACAAAGATTAAAATGTTTCTACCAAAGTTTTTTTTAAGCTCGTTTAATCCATCATAAATGAACAATAATATTTTAACAATGTTGTATATTTGAACACGAAAATTAAATTAAAGATACATTCATGGCGGTCAGCAAAAAAGAGCTCGAATTCAATAAAAACGAAGACACAATGCGCATGCGAATCTCTGATATGGAGAGAAAGCTTGAAAAAATTCACTTAGGTGGAGGAAAAAAGCGGATTGAAAAACATCATGCCAAAGGAAAAATGACTGCCAGAGAAAGAATTGAAGCACTTGTTGACCCTAATACCGAAACATTAGAAATTGGAGCATTTGTAGGAGAAGATATGTATCAAGAGTATGGAGGCTGTCCATCTGGTGGTGTAGTAATTAAAATCGGTTACGTTTCAGGAAGACAATGCATAGTTGTGGCGAACGACGCAACAGTAAAAGCAGGAGCTTGGTTTCCGATTACAGGTAAAAAGAATTTGCGTGCGCAAGAAATTGCAATGGAGAATCATTTACCAATTATTTACTTGGTAGATAGCGCAGGAGTATTTTTACCATTACAAGATGAAATTTTCCCTGACAAAGAACATTTTGGTCGAATTTTCAGAAACAATGCTGTTATGTCTGCCCAAGGTATTACACAAATTGCAGCCGTTATGGGCAGCTGTGTTGCCGGAGGAGCATATTTACCAATCATGTCAGATGAATCGTTAATTGTTAACGAAACAGGAACTATATTTTTAGCAGGATCTTACTTAGTGAAAGCTGCAATTGGAGAATCAATTGATAATGAAACTTTGGGTGGAGCAACCACACACACTGCAATTAGTGGCGTTTGTGACTATAAATCAGAAAATGATGCAGAATGCTTAGCAACAATCCGTGACTTAATGGACAAAATTGGAGCAAAAGAAAAAGCTGGATTTAACAGAGCTGAGGCTGCACCTCCTAAACTGAATGAAAAGGAAATCTATGGCCTTTTTCCAGAAGACCGTGCAAAACCTTATGACATGCGCCAAATAGTTCAGCGCATTGTTGACAACTCAGAATTTACAGAATATAAAAAAGACTACGGAAAAACAATTTTGTGCGGCTATGCAAGAATTGATGGTTGGAGTGTAGGAATTGTTGCCAACCAACGCCAAGTAGTTAAGAATGCTAAAGGAGAAATGCAATTTGGAGGTGTTATTTACACCGACACCGCAGACAAAGCTGCACGATTCATCATGGTTTGCAACCAAAAAAATATTCCGCTTGTTTTCTTACAAGATGTAAGTGGTTTTATGGTTGGATCAAAATCTGAACATGCAGGAATTATTAAAGATGGAGCAAAAATGGTAAGTGCCATGTCAAACTCTGTTGTTCCTAAATTCACAATTATTTTAGGTAACTCATATGGCGCTGGAAACTATGCCATGTGTGGAAAAGCATATGACCCACGTTTAATTGTTTCTTGGCCTACAGCTGAATTAGCAGTAATGAGTGGAGCTTCTGCTGCAAAAACTTTAGCACAAATTGAAGTAGCATCTTTAAAACGCCGTGGAGAGGAAGTTGACGAAGTGAAGCAAAAAGAAATTTACGATAAGATTAAAACACGCTATGATGCGCAAATTTCTCCTTATTATTCTGCTGCACGCCTTTGGGTAGACGCTATAATTGATCCATTAGAAACGCGTAAGGTAATTTCTATGGGAGTTGAAATGGCTAATCATAAGAAGTCTGATCAACGTTATAATGTTGGTGCTGTTCAAACTTGATAACTAGGTCGTTCTGGCATTTTTTCGTAATTTTAACTAAAACGAAAAAGTGCTACGTATTACGCTAATATTCTCGCTTATTTTTGCGGCTCATATTACTTGGGCTCAAAACTTCGTATTTGCCAGTGGTGATTCGCTTATTAAAGTATTTGAAACGGACACTTATTCCTGGGCGCATACAAAAATTCAAAATCTTAGTGAAGAACCTGTCGTTTTTAAATGGGAAATAATCACTTATGATCATCCAGTAGAATGGGAATTTTCAATTTGTGACCTACCCTATTGCTACACTATGGGTGAAATGAATGGAACTATGCATCCTGCAACTGCTGAATCTGAAGATGCTTTTTTAACTCTAAACATTGATGCCCCTAATGTAGACACAGGTCATTATCAAATAAAAGTGTGGGACGAACTAATTCCTGAAAGCCCAGACACATTAAACATTACAATGATTGCTACTCCTGCCTTTTCCGCAATTGAGAAGCCTCATCAAAACGCAAGACCTTCACTCTTATATAATAGTGAAAAGCAAATTGCAATACTTAAAAACCCATTAAACGTTCCAGTAAGCTATGAAGTTTATAATTTATTTGGTCAGCTTGTTCACTCATCTCTAATTGAACCTGAAAGTGAAATAAGCATTTCTTTAAACAGCTATGAAAGTGGCAATTATATTGTACAATATGGAAATCACGAACATTCTTTTTATAAAGAACAAATATCCATTCCATAGCAAAAAAGACATTCAAAACCAACAACAGCAAAGGATTCAACAGATTCAACTATTAGGCTTCCACCTGTAAAGTTTTATTTAAACTCAGCGTATTAGCAATTATTCGTAAATTGTATCAAATAACAAATCAGAAACATGAAAACACTATTTACTTTTCTAGTTGCCGCGGCACTATTACCTTATACAGTAACTGCTCAAAACTTTAGCTTTTTGTCTGGAGATTTGGTTGAAAAAGACATTACAATTGAAGAATTTGAAAATGGCGAAAGCAAAATTTTAAATTCAAGTGATGAATCTGTTGTTTTTCAATGGGAAATGATTACGTTCGAACAGCCTGAAACTTGGGAGTTCTCAATTTGCGATTATACTGTTTGCTATACAGATGGTGAAACAATTGGAACAATGACTGAGGTTGGTGCAGGAAGTGAATCTGCTTTTATTCGTGTAAATGTTTTTGCAGATGTAGCTGGTGTTGGTACTTATGAATTTGTTATTTGGGATCAAGCATTGCCAGATGACACTGATACTGTTACAATAATATTAACTGCAGTAGGAAGTGCAAGTATCAATGAAGCATTAACAGCTGATAAACTTACTGTTTTAGCTCCTGTAAATGATGAAATGTTCATTGCTAACACGTCAAGCGAATTAGCTAACTACACTATCTTAAATATTTCTGGACAAGTTGTATCAAGCGGATATGTTGGACCTCATGAAAATACTTCCATTTATACAGGAGATTTTAATTCTGGATTATATTTCCTTAGTTTTCAAGATAGAAGACAAATTCTAAAAACTGAAAAAATTGTAATTCAGTAGTTGCTGATAGCTACCCCAATTTAATTATGAAATTTAGTCTATTACTTATCGGAGTTCTCTCCTTATGGTCTGCTCGTGCAACAGTTTTAACAGAAGAGCTATGGATAAACAACGGCGTTTCTAACGTTGTAGACAGTCCTGAAATTCCTTATACCGCATTCAATTCAAGTGATGAATTTGAAACATTGAATGCTATACTAATGGTTAATATTGGAGATACCATTGCTTTTACTATTCATAATAATGATAGTCTTACGCACGGTTTTAACATTAAAAACATCACATTACCTGGTGGCCCATATACAATTGCACCTGGAGGATTTATAACTGTAGAAGTGCCTTTTGAGAATTACGGCGCCTATATTTATTATGACGATTATAATTATCCGCACTACAAATCCTTAGGAGCGGCAGGTACTATAATGGTTAGTAATACTGAACATCCTGTGTTTTACTGGAACATGAAAGAACACGACAAAGAATGGAACGTTGCTACCACTGAAGGTGATTTCACTCCAGTTGAAGATTATTCACCTCTTTATTTCACAATTAACGGACTAAGCAATCCAGAAACACAAGACGATCCAATTTCAAGAATTACTGGAAACGTTGGCGACACATTAGTTGTTTGCATTGCAAACACAGGACAAATGACACATTCAATTCATTTCCACGGATAT
>CAKZPK010000121.1 GCA_937139035.1 uncultured Crocinitomix sp.
AACTTTAAAAAGATAGATTTTTTCAGCTTTTTAATTTCCAATGCGCCTGCGCCCAACATTCCTCTAGGCGCAATAATAAGCGGAATCTTCTTTACCAATGTCATTGGCACTAACGTGTATAACTTCGAAAACAAGCTATTGAGGTAAAGTATATCAGGATCAATTTCAAGAATATTTCCTTTTATAGCGGCCGCCTTCATGTTTTCACGGCTCATATATTTAATCATTACGCCGTCCTTATCAAACCATTGATCTAATTCAATGTCCGGATATGGTTCTGTTTCACCTAAATCAAAGGCGCTGGTCAATACATAAAACTCAAATTCATCTTTAAGCGCGTTTACAATATTTGCAACCGAACGAATTGGTCCACCAGCTTTAAAGCCTGGTTCATACCAATCCATACAGATCAAAACTCGTTTTAGACCGTTATTTTTACCCTGTGATTCCATTTTCCTTTACCCAATCTCCCAAGCTTACCAATGGCCAAATTCTTGACCAAGTCACTCTTTTATTATTGTTTAAAAATTGCTTCCAGTAATCATCAATCCCATTATTTCTAAAATAAGGAATCTTTTTTAATTCGTTTAAGCGTTCTTCACAAAACGACTTTAACTCTTGCTTCATCCAGGTTTCATATGGTAATACAAAACCCATTTTTTTTCTATTATGAACCTCTTCAGGAATTAAATGTTGAAACGAATCTACCAATAATTTTTTGGCTGTGATCGGTTTTTTAATCTCATCTCTAATTCCTAAAACATAGGATACCAATTCATGATCCAGAAAAGGAACGCGTAATTCCAATCCATTTGCCATGCTCATTTGATCTGCATCTCGTAATAAAACGTTTTGCATATAAGTTGTCATTTCAGCAACTGAAATGCGACTTAAAGCTGGTAATCCCCAACCTTCTTTATTAAATCCTATTAATTCATGCGTATCTCTTAATACACGGCTTTCAGGTAATTTATTCGTTTTTAATAAATCTTTTACCTGATCATCCATAGCCACCTGACGGTAGTATTGATAGATATATTCTAAATCAAATGTTGGAGATTTTAATATCTCTTTTATTTTGGCAGACTCAATGGTTCCTTTAAAAGTATGATTCAGAATACCCATTGGCTTGCGCATATAAACTGGGAAACTATACAACCATTTTTTGGCTTGTAAATTAGGCACCTGATTAAATATGCTGTACCCTCCAAACAATTCATCACCACCTAAACCAGAAAGTGCCATTTTAACACCAGCTTCTTTTGTTTTTTTAGATACAACAAATGTATTTAAACCATCTCCACTTGGATGATCCATAAATTTGAAAGCGGTAGGAATAAGGTCTTTAAATTCATCAACTCCCAACTCTATTTCGTGGTGATTCGTTTTATATTTTTCAGCCACTTGTCTAGCAAATTGGGCTTCAGAAAATTTTTCTTCTTTAAACGCTACTGAAAATGTATCAATCTTTTGATCATGTTGCTGACTCATTAAAGCCACAATAATCGAACTATCAATTCCTCCAGACAAAAATGCCCCAAAAGGAACATCAGAAACCAATCTACGTTCAACACTTTCGCTCAGTTTATTCTGAACTTGCGTTTGCACTTCACTTACTGAATTACTTGCATTATAATAATCCTTCGTTGGACTCCAGTATTTTTTAAAACGAGGTTCGTGCTCTTCGCTCAACATAATTTGTTGACCCGGCATTAATGCAAAAACTCCATCCAAAATTGTATAAGGAGCATGAACAGTTTGATAACGCAAATAATCAACCAAACCATCTTCCGAAATTTTTCGATCAATTAAATCGGTTGCTAAAATTGATTTAATGGACGAAGAAAAAATAATTTCGTCGTTATTTAACACATAATAGAGAGGTTTAATTCCTAATCTATCGCGTGCAATAAATAATGTTTTGTCCACCGTATCCCAAATTGCAAAAGCAAACATTCCGTTGAATAAGCGCAGACAATTTTCGCCATATTTAATGTATGCCGCCAGCACTACTTCTGTATCACTTTCAGTTCTAAAAGGGTAATCAGTTAACTCGGCTTTAATGGATTTAAAATTGTAAATCTCCCCGTTAAAAACCATTACATAACGTCCGTCACTAGACTTAAATGGCTGATTAGATTGTTCATTGGGATCTAGGATTGCAAGGCGCCTATGTCCTAAGTAAATATGGTTATCTGAAAAAACTCCCTGTGCATCAGGTCCTCGCTGAGCGAGTGCGTCATTCATTTTAGCAATCAAATTTGGATTGTACGAATTACCAGAGAATTTATAAATGCCATTTATTCCACACATACCTAACCTATCCTATTCTAAAACTTTTGACCAAATACGTGTAAAAACGGATTTCGAATACGCGTATTTACGCGTAAATTTACATAGTTTTATTGAAAATATCTCTTGCATAGGATTAAAATAATTTCTTACTTTAGCGTATTCTATTAAATCGATTTAAATTAAGTGACTGAAAAAAAGCAATCAACAGTTTTCGCATTTATAATTATTACAGTTTTGTTCTTTCTTTGGGGTGGTATAACCTCAATGAGCGACGTTGTAAAGCCATTATATGAGGATCTTTATGACTTGACAAAATTCGAAGGAAGCTTGATATTTTTAGCTTTTTTCGGAGCATATGGAATCGGATCATTACTCTATTACCTTTATTCTCAATCTAAAGGAGATCTAATTAATAAGCTAGGTTATAAAAAAGGGATTTTATATGGCCTGCTAATATCTGGAATAGGTTGCGTGTCCTTATACCCTATTACCTATTTAGATAATTATTACATTTCAATTCTTTCGTTTTTTATTATTGGGTTAGGATTTACTTTATTACAAATTTCATGTAATCCTTATGTTGCCATTTTAGGATCTGAGAAATCTGCAGGATCAAGACTTAACCTTGCTCAAGGATTTAATTCATTAGGAACTACAGTAGCGCCTTTAATTGCAGGTTTTTTAGTAATTCAATACACAATTAAGGATGCGGCTATACAAGACATTTACTTAACCGCAGGTATTCTATTCTTTGTTTTTGCAGTGTTTTTAAACTTTATAAAACTACCAGATTATCAATCAACCGAGCACGTTAACCTTAAAGGAAGTGCTTTTCAATTTTCTACGCTAAAAGCAGGTATGCTTGCCATTTTCTTTTATGTTGGAGCAGAAGTAATGATTGGTGGGGAATTAAAAAGTTATTTACAATTGCCCGAAATTGGTAATTTAAGTGATAGCGAAGCTGGATCCTATCTGGGGATTTATTGGGGAGGTGCTATGATAGGCCGTTTAGGAATTTCAGTTATATCAAGTCAAAAATTTAACCTGATTAAAAAGATTGTTTTTGGCTTTTTAACCATTGCAATTACATATTTAGTGATTGTTTTACTAGTTGCTATTAAAACAAAAGTTCTTGATCCACAATTAGCATTTAACCTGAATAATATATCTACTGGTTTTCAGGAAACCTTTTTTGAGATCTATCCAATTCTAGGATTTATACTACTGCAATTTGTTGTAATGCTCGTGTTTAGAGAATCTAGCAGAAAGTTATTAGCATTATTTGCCTCGTTTATTATTGCAGCATTGCTGCTGGCCTTTATTTTTGAAGGACAAGTCGCTTTATGGTCAATCTTGTCCATTGGTTTGTTTAATTCAATCATGTGGTCAAACATATTTACACTATCTATCGCAGGATTAAAAGAATATACAAGTCAAGGATCATCATTGTTAATTATAATGATAGTCGGAGGCGCAATTTTACCACTTGGAATGGGACTTTTAGCAGATATATCCAACGCTAAAATCGGTCTACTTTTTCCAATTATTTCTTATCTTTACATCTTATACTTCGGTTTATACGGAAGCAGAACAAAGCATTAATTTATGAGCAATTATTTAGGCATTGATATTGGGGGGACAAACACGTGTTATGGCATTGTGAATGCAGAGGGAGAATTTCTCTATGAAAATTCCATCAAAACCGAAAGTGTTGAATCTATTGAAGATTTAGCTGATCAAATTTACAATGATGTAAAAAAGAAGCCGGATTTTGTAGGAATTGGAATTGGCGCACCAAGTGTCAATGAGAAAACGCAGTCAATAGAATTTGCACCCAACCTTAATTGGGGAGATGTTGTTCCGTTAACCAAAATTTTCAGCGAAAAATTTGGCATGGAAGTTAATGCTGTTAATGATGCAAATGCAGCAGCCATTGGTGAAAGAACTTATGGCGAAGCAAGCGAAATGGAAAATTTTGCTGTTATCACTTTAGGCACTGGTATTGGACTTGGAATTTTCATCAATGGAAAAATTGTAATTGGATCTAACGGTCTTGCTGGTGAACTTGGTCATACGGTAGTTCGCAGAGACGGGCGCGAGTGTAATTGTGGAAACTTTGGATGTTTGGAAACATACATTGCCAAAGACGGTATAGTTCGCACGGCTAAAGAAAAACTTGAATTTAGCAGTGGAGGTTCTATGCTTAACAATATTTCACCAAGTGATTTATCACCAACAGAAGTATTTAAAGCCGCACGAAAAGAAGACCCTGTGTCTTTAGAGGTTGTTGATACGGTTACGCGTGACTTGGCTTTTGCCATTTCTAACCTAATCAATATTCTAGACTTAGAGTGTGTCTTTTTATCAGGTGGTATTTCTAAAAACGGTAATTTATTGAAGCGTAAAACAGAAAAACATTTAAAAACGCACGTTTTACCAAATTTGAGAGATAAATCATTGCTTAAAATATCTTCACTTAACGAAAAGAATAGTGGAATTTTAGGTGCTGTAGCCTCTATCCAGTCTAAAATGGCTGTTTTAATTAACTAAACCAACCTTTATGGGACGAATTCTCGGCGTATTATTGGGAATTATTTTCACCACGGCTTTTGCTCAAGAAAAGGCCTTGCACGAATATGTTAATCCGTTTATTGGAACGGGTGGCCACGGTCATACCTACCCTGGAGTCTCTGCCCCATTTGGAATGATGCAACTATCACCTGATTCCCGGCTAGATGGTTGGGATGGTTGCGGAGGATACCATTATTCTGATTCTATAATTTACGGTTTTAGTCATACGCATTTAAGTGGCACCGGCGTTTCAGACTATGGCGATTTATTAATAATGCCATTTACAGGAAAAAATCAATGGGAAAACGGAAGCCAAGATATTAAGCTAGGTTACGGTTCTTATTTCAACCACGAAAATGAAAGAGCAAACGCTGGTAGTTATTCTGTTTTATTAGAGGATGATAAAATTAATGTTGAACTAACCTCTACGCAACGTTGTGGAATGCATCAATACACCTATCCTAAATGGGAAACAAAAAAACTAATCATTGATTTGGAGCATAGAGATATGTTACTTGATTCTGATTTAATTTTGTTAAACGACTCTACACTAATAGGCAAAAGGATTTCAAAAGCTTGGGCTACTGAGCAACATTTTTATTTTACGATTCAATTTTCACAAGCAGCTGAAAAATCTACCTTCAGAAAAAATAAAGCAGGGAACCCCTCTAAGCTGATTCTTGAATTTGGTCATGTTAATCCTGTCTTAACCGTAAAAGTTGGTATTTCTGCTGTAGATATAGATGGAGCAAAACAAAATCTAAAAAAAGAAATGCCTGAATGGGATATTGCAAAATATCGTCAAGAATGTCAAACCCTTTGGGATAATGAATTGCATAAAATTGAAGCACATGTTAATAGTGATTATATAAAAACCACTTTCTATACTGCTCTATACCATTCCTACCTTAATCCTAATACATTTTCAGATGTTGACGGCAGATATAGAGGAATGGACATGAAAATTCACAAAGCGAAGACGCATACGCAATACACTGTTTTTTCTTTGTGGGATACTTTTAGAGGTACTCACCCTTTGTTTACCATTACGCAGCAAGAACGCACCTCCGATTTTATTAAAACATTTTTGTCGCAATACAAAGAAGGAGGAATTTTACCCATTTGGGAACTTTCAGGAAATTACACTGGTTGTATGATTGGCTATCATTCCATCCCTGTAATTGTAGATGCCTACGTAAAAGGGATTCGTGATTTTGATGCCGAGTTAGCTTTAAAAGCAATGTTACACAGTGCAGAGCAATCCCATTTAGGATTGGAAGCTTATATGAAACAAGGTTATATTTCTTCTGAAAACGAATCAGAATCTGTTTCAAAGACTTTAGAGTATGCTTATGATGATTGGTGCATTGCAGTATTTGCAGATTCGTTAGGAAAAGACTCTATTGCATCTCGCTACTATCAAAGAGCACAGTATTACAAAAACATTTTCAATTCTGACTCTAAATTCATGCAGCCACGCTACAATGGTGGATGGAAAACAGGTTTCAAACCGGGTGAAGTAACATTTGATTATACGGAAGCAAATTCTTGGCAATATTCTTTATTTGTGCCACAAGACACTGATGGTCTTATTGAAATGCTTGGCGGACGCGACAGTTTAGAATCCTGGTTAGATCGATTGTTCACTGTTTCATCTGAAACTAGTGGCAGGCATCAAGTTGATATAACAGGTTTAATTGGGCAATATGCGCATGGAAATGAGCCTAGTCATCATATGGCGTATTTATACAACTTTACAAAATCACCTTGGAAAAGTCAGGAAAAAGTGGGCAAAATCATGCATTCATTATACTCCTCAAATCCTGATGGTTTGAGCGGAAATGAAGATTGTGGGCAAATGTCTTCATGGTATGTTTTAAGTTCAATGGGCTTTTATTCATTTGCTCCTGGGTCTGATGTATATTTAACAGGAACACCGATTTTAGATTCTGCTGAGATTCATTTAGAAAACGGACGAACTTTTAACATGAAGCGCATTAAGTATATTGCGGGCAACACCTATGTTCAAGCAATCTATTTAAATGGAAATAAATTGAACCGTAATTTTATTTACCACCATGAAATTTTGCAAGGCGGTGAATTAGTTTTTGAAATGGGAAGTAAACCAGGTGTGTTTAATGGCGATTATCCAACATCATCTATTCAAAAATCAACACTTCTACCCTCTCCCGTTTTTGCAGATGCAGTTCCATCATTTGATAAAAAGACCAGAATTAAAGTTGTTGGCAATACGACAAAACCAGTCACTATTCGTTATACAACTGACGGAACGATTCCTACAGCTAAATCTAAAACGTATAAAAAACCAATTAAAATTAAAAAGTCTACTGTTATAAATGCCCGATCTTTTGCAGACGGACAAACCAGTTTTCCCGTTAGTGCAAGCTTTAAAAAGGTCAATGCAAATTGGGACATTCAAATTGATGCCGAGTATGCCAACCAATATTCAGCAGGCGGTGACCGAGCATTAATTGATCAAATGTTTGGAGGGAATGATTTTAGAACGGGTGCTTGGCAAGGTTATTACGGTACTGACATTACGGTTGCTATTGACTTTAAAAAGAAACAGAAAATTAACAGCATTGACATGCGTTTTATGCAAGATATCAAATCATGGGTTTGGTTTCCATCAGAAGTTACTTTTATGATTTCAGATGATGGAGAGAACTGGTATGCTATTCACACGGCAAAAAATACTGCACCACTTGATCAATACGGTACAATAATTCAAAAATTTGGATTTAAAAAATCAATAAAAACCCAATACCTAAAAGTTACAGCAAAGAACAGAGGTAACTGCCCTGAATGGCATTTGGGCGCCGGGAATCCTACATGGATTTTTGCAGATGAGATTATTGTGGAATAATTCCTTCAACCGCACCTTACAGAGCATCTATTTTAACAATACCTTTTTTTAGGTATTGTAATCCCCTTTCTAACACATTACATTTGTCGAAAGAAATTATTTATAATTAATCTAAATAAATATAAAATGAAAAATGTAAGTTTCCTACTGATTTTGCTCGCTACAACGGCAATCGTATCCTGTAAGAAAAAAGGATGTACAGACGAAACAGCAACCAATTATAGTGAAGAGGCAAAAAAAGATGATGGATCTTGTACTTATCCTGAACTTTCAATCCCTTCTACATACAGTTTTACAGATGCTTCTGGAAATAGCACAGTTTCTTATGGAGGTCAAGCAGATAGACTTAACCAACTTGAAGAAATGACAACTTATATGAAATCTGGTACAACAACAGCATTAGACGCTGGTATTTTGAACGCAATGTTTGAAAACACAGATGACAATGCATCTGGTAACTTTACCTTTTCTTCATCTAAGCAATTAAAAAACAAATGTTTTGCTACAGACGTAGCACTTTTCGAAGGTTATTTAACCGCATTAGCAACAGCATCAATTGATTTTGCTGAAGAAGCTGCAAGTGGGCAAGCTGGAACATTATCCTCAGGGTCAAGCACATATTTATTTGGTGCAAACGGAATGGAATATGTACAATTAGTTGAAAAAGGACTAATGGGAGCTGTATTCTTAAACCAAGCGACTAATGTTTACTTTGGTTCGTCTAAAATGGATGTTGACAATTCTACTGCAGTAAGCACAGGTGAAGGTAAATTCTATACTGAAATGGAACACCATTGGGATGAAGCATTTGGCTATTTTGGAGCACCAATTGACTTCCCAACGAATACAGATGGTTTAAGATTTTGGGCAAAATATTATAACAATCAATCTGCCGATCTAAGTCCTTCATTGGTTATAACAAATTCTTTCTTAAAAGGAAGAGCTGTAATTTCGCAAGGGTTTGATTTAACAATTCGGGATGAGCAAATACTAAATATCCGAAAAGAATGGGAAAGACTTTCTGCTGCTCAAGCCGTAACTTACCTAGAAGGTGCTGTTGAGAATTTTGGAACTGACAACGCAAAATTTTTACATGAATTATCTGAAGCATATGCCTTTATTTTATGCTTAAAATATGTACCGCTAGAAACACGAGTAATAAACTTTACTGAAATTGAAAGTTTATTAGAAACAACAATTGGTAATGATTTTTGGGCGGTGACTTTAACGGACCTTAATTCTGCCATTACAACACTGAACTCTATTTACGGATTTTAATAAAATAATTCATGCGCCTACTCTATTTCATTATCATTGGTTTATTTATGGTTACGGCTTGTAAAAAGCCAACCGCACCTGAATTTGATCGAACAGCACTATTAACCAACATGGCTAATATTGAGATTAAGCCAGCTCTGGTTCAATTTACTGAAAACCTTGTTCAACTTTCTGATGCAGCCACCATTTTTGAATCTAGTACAAGTTTTGACAACCTTACTGCACTGAGATCCGCATTCAAAAATGCTTACACGCAATTTGAAAAAATTAAAATGTATGATTTTGGGCCAGCTGCAAATCATGGAATCAAAACAAGCATGAATACTTATCCTACTGATTCCGAAAAAATTAATGCAAATATTACCAGCGGTTCATACAGTTTGGGAGCAGTTTCAAATGTAGACGCCATTGGTTTTCCTGCAATCGATTATTTACTTTATGACGGAACCGATTCTGAAGTTCTCAATAGATTTGCTGTCGATCCTGATGCTGAAAACGCAAGAATCTATCTTTCTGCATTAATTGCAAAAATGAATTTAGATTTTGCACCAGTTCAATCAGAATGGAATACAGGATACACCGAGACCTTCATAAACGCAAACGGAACAGACATTGGGTCTTCAATAAGTTTACTTTACAACGAGTTTGTGAAAGATCTTGAATTACTTAAAAATGCAAAAATTGGAATTCCTGCAGGTTTCTTTAGTGGAGGAGAAACATTTCCGACCTATGTTGAGGCGTATTATTCAAGTGAATCTAAAACATTAGTCTTAACAAGCTTAACAGCACTTAAAGCGGTGTTTAGTGGCGGTGGTGGAATTGGTTTTGATGACTATATGGATTTTGTTGATGAAACAGAAGACCTACCTTTAACTTCAGGCGAAATCTTAGCGCAATTTGATGTTTGCTATACTAAGGTTAACGCCTTAAACAGTCCATTGAGTGCAGATATTCCTGTGAATTATGACGGGTTCAATGAAGCATTTCAAGAGATAAAAAAACTCGTTGCTTATGCCAAAACAGATATCCCTACAGCGCTTGGTGTATTAATCACTTTTTCTGATACTGACGGAGATTAATTGGCTATTTTTGCCGCTGATTTTAAATCAACTATAATCAATGAAGTGGATTCTTTTTTCCTATTTTTTGCTTAGCCTAAGCACTTCCTTTACTCAAGGGAACTTATATGGCGTAGTAAAAAATGAACTGAACGAATCTCTTCCTTTTGCAGGGCTTCACATTAGTCCAGCAAGCTCAAATGAAGTACATCATTTATATGCAGATGAATTTGGAAGATTTGGTTTAGAAAACCTTCCTTTGGGAATTTATGAAATAAAAACAACCTGCATTTATCATGAAACTAAAACCCAGTCTATTGATTTAAAGGCTGGAAATAATAATATAGAAATTTCATTGACCGACACCTCTGAAACATTAGACGCGGTTGATATTTATTACGATTCGCATTATGCCACGCGAAAAATGGGGACAGTTGAGGGGGTGGTTTTAACGAATGGTATGAAAACCCACCACATTGATCCCAAAAGAATTGATGCCAACAAAGCCATTGACAATGCGCGAGAGCTCTATGCAAAAGTACCAGGACTTACCATTTGGGAATCTGATGCAGGAGGATTACAACTTGGAATTGGCGCACGTGGATTAAGCCCTAGCAGAACAGCTCACTTTAATACTCGACAAAACGGATACGATATTAGTGCAGATGCTTTAGGATATCCTGAAACGTATTATACGCCACCTTCAAACGCCTTAGAATCCATTCAATTGATTCGAGGTGCGGCTTCTTTGCAATTTGGACCTCAATTTGGAGGAATGATCAACTTTAAAATTAAATCTCCATCAAAAAAGGCATTTCATTATGAAGGCACCCATACCTATGGCGCCTATAACTTATTGAATACTTTTAATCTCGTTTCAGGAACCTTAAAAAAACGTTTTACTTACCTCGCATATTTTCAACATAAACAAGGAAATGGCTGGCGAGAAAATTCTGAATTTAGTCAACAAAATGCATTTGTTCAGTTAAAATATAACTTTACGGATCGCATGTTTTTAAGTGTTGAACAAACACATATGCGTTATTTAGCGCATCAAGCAGGAGGATTAACAGATGCCATGTTCAATCAAAATCCGCAACAATCTATTCGTGATAGAAATTGGTTTGCAGTGAACTGGAACATTACTGCTGCACACTACAGTTGGGAAGTGAATCACCGCACAACTATTGACCTGAAGGGGTTTAAAGTTGGAGCGCAACGAGATGCTTTAGGAAACCTAGAAAAAATTAGTCGTGCGGATGATGGAAAAGAACGCCAATTAATTCATGGAGATTTTGACAATATTGGAGCTGAATTACGTTTACTAAAACGCTATCCTATCGGAAAAAAAATGATGGGAATTACTGCAGCAGGAATGCGTTATTATAAAGGAAGCACCATTAGCCAGCAAGGACTAGCAAGTGCCAATAGTGATGCTGATTTTAAATTCTTAAACCCTAATGCACTTGAGGGGTCTGACTACATCTTCCCTTCTCAAAACATTGCGGGCTTCTTTGAAAATATTATTCGTTTTAATAAAAAATTATCAATCTCTGCGGGTTTAAGATTCGAACATATTAGCACTGCTGCGGAGGGATCTTATCGCGAGCAAATTTTTCATCCGTTAACTAACGAGTTAATATTTGACACAACTTATGTGGAGGATAAAAGCAATAGCCGAAATATTTTCTTGGGTGGAATTGGTTTCTCTTATCGCCCAATTAAACGAACTGAGATATATGGAAATATTGCTCAAAATTATCGAGGCATTAACTTTTCCGACATTCGAATAGTAAATCCTAACCAAGTAGTTGACCCTGAGATTGAAGATGAACGTGGGTTTAATGCAGACTTAGGTATTAGAGGAGAAAGAAAACGAGGAATTTTTGATGCAAGTGCATTTTTCATGTATTACAATAATAAAATTGGTGTCATTAGTCAAAAGGTTGATGATTATGAATTTGTTCGGCTGCGTACAAATATCGGTCGTGCTTATAGCACAGGAGTTGAATTATTTGCAGAACAAAGCTTTCAAAAAACAGATACTAGCACTCAATTTTTCACCGTATTCGGAAACTTATCTGCTGTATATTCTAAGTACGGGAAATACGAAGAATCAGCATTGAGTCAGAACTGGGTAGAATTAGTTCCCCCTATCTCTGGAAAAATTGGGGTTAAACATACACATGGAAAATGGTCTGAATCACTTTTAGCAACCTATGTTCACAAGCATTTTTCAGACGGAACCAATGCAATATCAGATCCTAATGCTATTGCGGGGATTATTCCATCCTACTATGTCTTGGATTTGAGCGGAGTTTATAAACCAAACAATTTTATTCAAGTTAAAGCTGGTATTAACAACCTGACTAACAACAAATACTTCACCAGACGAGCAACTGCTTATCCTGGCCCAGGAATCATACCTTCTGATGGAATTAGTTTCTATCTTAGTCTTGGATTAAACTTCTAATTCTTACTTAAAATTAACACTATTTAATACCTCTTTTGGTTTAATCCTCAATGGTAGCGTTAACTTTGTCAATTAAATTCTATTGCTTTGAAGATACTTAGTTTCGTTTTTATGATTGCACTACTTTCTAGTTGTGCTTTCAACAATATGTTTTACCATCCTGACACTGCAACGGTTAATACTCCGCCTGATGCTGTAAGTCAGTATATTAAATATGGTAAAACGGATTCTATACACGCCTTGTTTTATGAGCAAAAAGCTCCAACTGCGTCAATCTTTATCTTACACGGAAACGCAGGTAGTTTAACCTCTTGGAGCGAAGTTGCAGACCTTTTTTACCAGGCCAATTATCAAGTTTTTATTATTGATTATCCTGGATTTGGAAACTCTACAAACAAAGCAAAACACAAAACGGTATTTGAATCAACGCAAAAAGCAGTAGAGCACTTTAAAACCTTACCTGGTGTAAATGGTGGAAAAAAACTATTAATGGGATTTTCACTAGGCGGAAACCTTGCAATAAAGGTTGGTTATGATAATCCAGACTTATTTGACGCCATGCTAATAGAGGGCGCTTTTGAAAGTCATAAAACTGTTGGTGTAAAACAGGTAACTCGCCCTTTAAAATTTGCTCCTTTCCTCTTTGTTAAAGACGCCATAAAAGGTAAAAAACTAATTGCTTCTTGGAACAAACCTTTGCTTATAGTTCATAGTAAGCAAGATGCTGTTTGTGATTATAAAATGGGCGAAACATTATATGAGAGCGCTATTGGAACAAACCAAAAGGAATTGTGGACAATAAAAGGTCCTCACTTGGCTGGCTTAGGTTTAAACTTTGATCATTATCTTGAAAAAGTGCATGATTTAATCGCTACAGACGAATCAAATATTGAATAATCGTTTAAGGTTTTACGAATCTAAAACTGTAAGCATGTGCTTTCAATTTTAGAATATACGATCCGCTTGCAAGGGCCTGCGTATTTAAAGACTCAATTGCATTGTCAGCATCAAATTCAGCAACCAATTGTCCTGTTGCAGAATAAACTAAAAATTGAGATTGCTCTCCATTTGCTAATTTCATGTTTGCAATTTCAATTTGATCCATGTCAACATTATAAAAAGCATCAAATTGCGCAATTAAGGCTTCTTCTACTCCCGCACCCTCCTTCACTACTTCAATCTCTAAATAAACCGGCAAATGATCTGACATGTGGTAAAGTGCCGAAATAATATCGCTCGGTTCGCTGGTGTTAGTTGGGGCTTCTATTAATGATTTATTATAATGCAAACCATCCTGCCCTACTGCACGATAACTTCCGCTAATAAATATGGCGTCATTGCTATACGTTTTTAAATCATCTCCAACAAAAATAAAATCAAATCGATCATCCATTCCACCAAATGCTCCTCCGTCAAAAGATTCTGTTCTTGTACTTTGTGTATGTGCGTATGCAAAACCTGCATCCGCATGCCAATGCCCCGGTAATACTAGAGGATCTTTAATAACTACACCTCCGCCAGATAATAGCGTATTCCAAGCTGGCTCAGTGTCACTTCCATAAAAATTGAAGTCACCGCCAACAATTATGTTTTCGGCCTGTGGTCTTTCATTTAAATACGTTTTTAGCGCTGTAATTTCGGTATTGCGTTGCTCTTCATTTCCGGTGGATGCCTTCAAATGACAAACATAGATATAGAAAAACGTAGTGTCTAAAGTGGTTGCAATATCTGTGCTATTATAATACAATACATATTCATTGATGTCGCGCAAAACGGTGCTAATTTCATTTTGCTCATACAAACTCAATTTATCCGAATTAAAGTAAAGCTGATTTTGAGTATCTGGCCCTGCGACATAATCTGCCATGTCATAATAACTTACACCATCCTCATTCAAAGCATTGAACAAAATATCATCACCGCCAGCACCACTGGTTAATTCGCATACCATAAAAATATCTGGCTGAATATGTCCTACAATTTTTTTTAAAGTATCAATTCTATGCGAAGATAATCCTGGGAAATTCAATAAGTTATAGGATAAGACTTTAAGCGTATCGCGTTCCTGTGAGAATCCACAAATTGATGAGAATAATAGAATACCTAATAATACGCTTTTCATTATAAATTGATTGCCTTGGTGAATAGTAAAGGTACTACACTTATGCGTATACTCAGCAATTACAATTCTAAAATTATAAATTCAGTTCTTCTATTTTGCTGATGTTCTTCCTCTGAGCAAGAAACACCATCCTTACATTTATTCACTAATTCAGCTTCTCCAAAACCTCCACTCGTAACTCTTTCGGGGTTAGATATTCTTGATTTGATATAAGCTTCAGAAACAGCCGCTCTTTTTATCGACAGGTTTAAATTGGTTGATCGCGTTCCTCTAGAATCGGTATGTGCTCTCAAATCAATTCGAATATTTTCGTTTTCGTTCATGACTTTTACAATTTTGTCAAGCTCAATCTTTGCATCTTCACGAATTCTAGAGGTTGCATAATCAAAATAAATAGGCTTAATCTCCATTACCTCATTCAAATCTAAGCCCACATTAACTTTCTCCATTTTCACAACTTGCTCAAGCTCTCTTTTCAAATACTCATTCAAGTCATACAACCCTTCTCTTTCAAACAACATTTTAAAAGAAATCACCTTTGTTAAATAGCCATCTTTTCTAATCTTAAGATCAAAATCACCTACAGAATTGAGCGGCGTTTCATTGTCTAATGTTAGAATACATTCTCCAAATCGAGTTGTTTCACCGAACGTTATGGACCTGTCTGCTTTGTTCACCAATTTCCCAATACCTTCAC
>CAKZPK010000122.1 GCA_937139035.1 uncultured Crocinitomix sp.
TGGTGGTACTAGCGAAAGTTTGATTATTAATGAATCTAACACACCAGTTTATAAAGGAACAGTTGACAATTGTGGAGGCACTAAAGTTCCTGCATCTTTTGGAGATATAAGAACCGTTGTTAGCAGTATTAAAGCTTTAATACCCAACTTGGCAGAATTACGTAAATAAACGTTTTTGACTAAGTGTTTAGTTGATTCATTCTATATGATTTTGTATTTTTAAAATTCCTAAACCCCTTTTGCGCTATGAAGTTTTGCTCGGCTCTTTTAATTCTATTTATCGTTTCTTGTACCAACACAGCACCTTTAGTTTTGGATACGAACGAATCAATCATTATTGATTATGGATTCAATGATTCCTCTGTCTCCCCAGAATATCACCGCAGTTATACAATTACAATTAGCCCAACAAACATCCATGTTCAAGTAGACTCTTATGGAGATGTTTTGGCAGATAAAAATCTTCCTATTTCATCCAATCAATTTGAAGAATTAATACAAACTATTAATGAAGCAAATTTAGTCTCTGGAAGAAATGAGCCCGCCGACCCTTGTGATGGGGGAACGAGCGAAAGTTTAACAATTAAGGCTGCAGATAAGCAAGTTTATAATGGGTATTTTGACCACTGCGCTGACGCTCCTTCTGATTCAATGGGTAATATAGAATTAGTAATGGATGCGATACATGAATTAGTTCCTAATTTGGGAGAAATGCTACAATAGATCCATTTTGCAATTCATTATATTAACTTCGATCATTTACGGTACACCATTTTTACTACTAATTTTAGGTGTTAACTGGGTGTTGCGTAAGGAAGGGAAGAAAAAAAGAGCCCAGCGAGTATTGCGTTATGGAGTACTATTATTTTTTCTAGGTATAATTTCGTTTTCTGTAATAGATTGGTTGCAGCGCAGACATATTATTGAATTTGAACTGAGTAATAAATTTACACTAGAAATTATTGCCACCGAGCAACATGGATATGTTGATACTCCCGTCAATTTCCAAATTGAAATCAAAACACTAGAAACTGAGAAAGTGGGAACCTTTGAATTTATTTGTGGTGAAGGACCCACTTTACAATTCATAACTTTAAAAAATCGTCCAAATGATATTTTAATTCACGGTGTTGATTATAATGCTGGAACCGACAGAATGATTGATATGCATTCACTAAAAATGACTTATGGCTCTGTATCCTATAACGATTCATTAGTAAACGCAATAAATATAGTTGAGCTTAGTTATGATTATCAGTTAACAAAGATTAAATAAATACAGATTTTCAAAAGAGTACAATCGTACAATACAGGCGACTATTTTACTAATAATACTTCGTTACAGCGATATCAATTGCCTTACTTTCTTCAATATCTTGCATTTGAAAAATTGCACCTCTACGATATTTCCCTAATTTAGATCGGAACTGCTTACGCTCTGCAATATGCCACCATAAACCTTCCTTAGTAGAGATATTACAATACAATTCTCCAGATAAATCAAAACTGTCTCGTGCAATTTCAATTACCTGGCTAAACTGCTCATCCCAACCAGCCCTTTCAATTTGATTAATGAGGGATAAACTATATTGAAGTCTTTCATCTAACGAATCAATTACTCCAAATTGATTTACTGGTACTTTTATTTGCAATAATTGGTAATCCTGCAATTGATAGAAATAAGAAAAAGTAAGATGAGAAGTTACTCGAAAAGCATGCTTATACTTGCCTTTCCAATAATCAACGGTATCTCTATTTTCAAAATAGGCATACCTTCGGTCATAATTAATATGCGTCAAGTCTACTTCTTCTTTTAATTGACCTTGAAGAAATTCATTTGTTTTCTCCAATAAATACTGTTCACTTTCTTTACTAATGTGGCGTCTAATATTTGAGGTAGATTCAACTTCTCGGTTAAAGCAAGAGCCCAACAAGCCAAAAAACAAGATTGCACTCCATTTTAAACTTGCATATTTATTACTGAAAAACATTAGAGCAATATCGTTAATTATCTAGATTTATTAGCCATTTATACATAAGAACTAATCAATTTAGAGTCATCTTTCAAATTATAAGTGGTTGTATTTACAATTGAAATAAATACTTCTCTTTTTCGTTAACCCCTAAAATTAAACCTATGAGACCCATTCTAATATTTCTTTCCTTATTAAGTTTCCATTTTTCATTTGGACAACAGTATTTTGGTGTTAAAATAGCACCAGGCATTCAAACAACAACCTACAGTAGTGGTATTGAATACAGTCCAGAATTTAGTATGCGTTCAGGATTGCATTACGGTTACCGCTTTAATGAAGAAAAACCATGGGGTATTCAAAGTGGAATTTATTATAACCAACGAGGATACCGTATTAATGATTTGACATTACAGCATAGCCCTGGAAATATTCAGCGTGCGGACGTTATAATCAATAAAAACAACATTGGATTAAATTTGTTATTCAAAGCAGAACGTAATTTTTTATATGCAAGTGCAGGGCCGTGTATAGAATATAACCTGAACCAAGCATTCATAGTTGATTATGACACTGAAAGCCTTACCGATACCAAATCAGTAAGTTCACCAACTGATTTCTCTGAAGCCCTTTATTTTGGATATGAAGTCAATTTAGGGATACAATTCTCTTTGTCAGACAAAATCCAAGCGTTTACGGAATTATCCATTAACCAAGTTTTTAGTCAAAAACTTGAAATTATAGACCAAAGAATTGGTTATCTCAACATGAATTTGGCGTTTGGGCTTAATTATCATTTATAAGCTGCCCTTTTTCACCGTTTTCTGGCATTATTTCTTGAATTTAATTTAAATTTGCTTTTTTCAAATCAATCAAAAATGCAACGAATAGAAATTAAAGAATTATTGACCACAGCGAGCTTTGGAGACGAAGTAAATGTTAAAGGATGGGTAAAAGCGTTTAGACAAAAGCGTTTTGTTCAATTAAATGATGGGTCAACAATCAATAATGTACAAGCAGTGATTGATTTTGAAAATACAGATGAGGCCTTGCTTAAAAGAATTAGCACGGGTGCAGCAATATCAATTATTGGAACAATTGAAGAGTCTCAAGGAGCAGGTCAAAAATTTGATTTGATCGTTGAATCAATTGAAATTTTAGGTGATGCTGATCCTGAAGAGGTGAACAAAACTATTCTTGCTCCTAAAAGACATAGTTTAGAGTTTTTAAGAGAACAAGCTCATTTACGTTTTAGAACGAATTTATTTGGAGCGGTATTCAGAATAAGACACGCTACTTCATTTGCCATTCATAAATATTTTAATGACAAAGGATATTACCATATAGCTACTCCTATTGTTACAGGCTCTGATGCTGAAGGCGCCGGGGAAATGTTTCGCGTTTCAACTTTAGATCCTCAATCTCCACCACTAACAGAAGATGGAAACGTAGATTGGTCGCAAGACTTTTTTGGTAAAGAAACCAACTTAACAGTTTCTGGGCAATTAGAAGCAGAAACTTTTGCAATGTCTTTGGGTAAAGCATACACTTTTGGGCCTA
>CAKZPK010000123.1 GCA_937139035.1 uncultured Crocinitomix sp.
CAACATGTGAGGATTTTAAAAAGAAATTTGAGCTAAATGAGGCCGTTATGTCTGAATTTTGGGAACTAGCCAAGAAAGAAGAGATTGAATTTAGCGAGGAAGATTATGCAACCTCTAAAAAACTGATTCACACCCTATTAAGAGCTAGGGTTGCTGCGAATCTATTTGATTCATCAAAATTTTATCCTATCTATAATGAAATGGAAAATGAGATTTTCATAAAAGGTCTGGAGTTAATTGAAGGTAAAACCATTCAAAAATTAGGTTTAGATTATTAATTTTGCAATTAAAATTTTAATACAATGAAAAAAATTATAGGTGCGGTATTTTTATTTACCCTTGTATCATGCGGCGGAAATGACGAATCAAAAACAAATGATGGAATCAGTTCTTTAGTTGCAGATGAAAATTTAATAGGTACAACACCAGAAGGTGCTAATGATATTGAAGAAGCTCCAAATAATCCGGTAAGTGCAGGATCTACCACTGTTGAATACATGGAAGAATCTCATGATTTTGGAAATGTACGTTACCCAAGTGATAATTTGTACACGTTTAAGTTCAAAAACACAGGTAATGAACCTTTACTCATTGAAAGCGCTACTGCATCATGCGGCTGTACGGTTCCTAACAAACCTGAAGAAGCAATTCTTCCAGGTGAGATTGGAGAACTTGATGTAATTTTCAGACCAAAAGAAGGACAACAAGGACAGGTTGTTAAAAAACGTGTTACTGTTATTGCGAACACTGAACCTAAACAAACATATTTAGAAATTAAGGCAAACGTTCTTGCTCCTATTCTGAACTAGATCAGACAAAAACATCTTATTAAAAAAGGCACAATTAACCAGGTTAATTGCGCCTTTTTTTTATTGCTTTTGAATTACCAATAATTGAATATTATTGGTGAATGAATGTAAACACGCAATCTAAACTATTTCCATTTTTCTTAATAGAAACGAGGCGTTCATGTTTTTACAAATTCCATCTTTGAATCGATAATCAAAATAAAGTTCATCATCCACAATCTCCGCATCAAAATAGTGGTTTTCTATTTGCGGAAGCGTTTTGGATAGTTCACATAGAGCAAGGTCATGCGTAGCGATAATACCAGTTGAATTTGTTCCTACTAGTTTCTCTACAAATTTTTGAGAACCTTCTTGCTTATCCTTGCTGTTAGTTCCTTTTAATATCTCATCTAAAATGATAAAGTATTCATCTCGTTTAATTTCATCAATAATAAACTTTAGTCGCTTTAATTCAGAAAAGAAATAAGATTCATCATTCACTAATGAATCAGACGTACGCATACTTGAAATTAGCTTTATAGGAGTATACTCAAATGATTCGGCACAAATAGGCAAACCAACATTTGACATCACTAAATTTAGAGCAACCGTTCTCAAGAATGTACTTTTACCCGCCATGTTTGCTCCAGTAATAATGAAAAAATCCTCCCGCTTAATACTAAAATCATTCGTTACTCTTTGATCATCTTTCAATAAAGGATGCCCTAAACCTTGAGATACAACAACTACATTTTTATCAGCTGCTATAGAAGGATATATATGACTTGGATTATTAAACCCATAATTTCCAAGTGAATTGTAAGCGTCAAAGTTGGCAATTGTTTCAAACCACTTATGCGTTACTAATTGATACTTATTAATCCATAATTCAATTCTGTAGGCATATCTCAAATCCCAAAGAAAAAATCCATTGGCCATAATTGCGAAAAGGAAATTATTACGTTGATCCAAACTATTTAACTCTTTAGAAAGAGCTTTAAAAATGGCTGAAGCTTTTTTACCTTCGGTTTTAATCATTGCTTGTTGCTCTTGCAATAACTCTGAGTCAAATGTTTGTGTCTCAATTTCAGACAACAGTTTTGCATATTGCGCAAACGTATTAGTCATTTGACTAGCAGAAGCATATAGTTCGTTGATTTTTTTGAGATAAAAACCTGTAATTCCTACCCCAACGAAAAACCACACATACAAATAATTAATAGAGATTAGACCTAAACCAAACACCACCATTAATGCAATTGAAATAATGGTCATAATTAATGGCAAAACTTTAAACAGGTTAGGAATAACAGTTTTATAATGTGTTAACCAATCCAAAATTGTGGTGTTTTCAATTTTACTATCAACCAAACTTGCAATAGTTTGGAAATTTTGGCGCCAAACAGGAAGTTTACTTAGTTCCTTAACAGCTTCTTGTTTTGTTTCCACATCATCAATACTATTACTATTTAAAATAGTCGCTAGTCTTCTTCTACCTTGAGTAGAACTTGTGCGGTTTATGAATTGAAAAATAGAGCCAAGGCCAAACAAATCAATATCCTGATTATAGTAATGCTCTTCTCCAACAAAATCCTCCCCAGTATCCAAACCTTCCAAATCACGATTTAAAACCCGAACCTCTAGTTCATTTAATTCCAATAATTTTTCAATTCTTCGTTTCTCTATTCTTACTACAGAATTTTTTGCTACAACAAAAAAGAATGCAGCAAATCCTACCACACCTGCCACAACAGCAACATTAACATGGTCACGCAGTAAGAAAACAGCAAGAATGGTTAGTAAAAAAATAGCGAGACGCGTTAACCCAAAAAAGAACAATTTCTTTTTTATAGCACTCAACTGAGATTTGTAGGTAGTGATTTGACTTTGATAAAAATCGATTGGCGATTTACTCATAATTATAATTCCTGTTATGTTGGGCTTTGCTTACGAATAATTTTCCAAAACAATGCTGGTGAAAATCGTTTGATATGCACCGCCCATATTTCTTTATTGCCAATTAGTATCGACTTTTTTCGTTTCGTTACGGCTTTTAGTAATTTTTTTACACAAACTTCAACCGGCATTCCAGTTTCTTGATTATGATCCATTACGCCATGCGCCTTTCCTTCTGAATTTAAAGCCGATTTAGAAATGTCAGTATTGATTTTACCAGGGTAAGCCAATGTGACGTTAATGTTGTTTTTAGCCTCCTCTAGCAATACGCTTTCGTAAAATCCTTGCAAAGCATGTTTAGACGCTGCATAAGCCGAGCGTAAATAAAAGCCAAACTTCCCTGCAATACTTGATATAACAACAATATGTCCAGACTGTTGCTTTTGCATATATGGAAGCACGGCTTTTGTCAACGCAATGTTTCCAAAATAATTAATTTCCATAATTCGGCGGTCAATTTCAATATCTGTAGAAGCGGCCTCTCCCCTTTGACTTAATCCTCCGTTATTATATAAATAATCGATTCTTCCATAAGTATCAATAATACTTTTCGCTTTAGCCGCAAAAGTGGTTTGATCCTCTAAATCTAAACTCAACACCAAAGATTTCTCTGGATACTTTAATCGTTTCTGAACCGCTTTTAGTTTTTCTTCGTTTCGCGCAGACAACACTACAATTCCCCCAGCCGCATTCACTTGAACAGCAATTTCTTCTCCAATTCCAGATGATGCTCCCACCACCCACGCAATTCGATTTTCAAACCTTTGACTCATATATGCAACGAAAGTAATGAATTCAATAGAGAAGAAAAACTCATGAGAAACATATTGTTTGAAAATTGTTTCATTACACCACTAATCACATAAAAACACTTTCAATTAACAACTCTAACTAACAACAATACTCCAATTAATTTTAAACGAAATACTTGATACAGTTGACTCGAAACTAGTCAAGATTTTATGTAAATTTGTGGTGTGAGACAATTAACCATAGCTATTGACGGGTACTCGTCATGCGGCAAAAGTACTTTAGCCAAAGAAATTGCCCAAAAACTCAATTATATATACGCCGACAGTGGCGCCATGTATCGTGCAGTAACGTTGCACATGCTAAATAAAGGCATTTTAAAGGACGGGGCTTTTATTACTGCACAAGCCGTGCAAGAATTAAAAGATATTAATATCCGTTTTGAATTTGATTCTAAAGTCAACCGATCAGAAACTTATTTGAACGGTATCAATGTTGAGAAGGATATCCGTAATTCACGAATCACAAAACATGTAAGTGTTATAAGTGCCGTAAAAGAAGTACGCGAAAAATTGGTTGAAATTCAGCAAGAAATGGGAGTTGAAGGGGGCGTAGTTATGGATGGAAGAGATATTGGAACTGTCGTTTTTCCAAATGCCGAAATAAAATTGTTCATGACAGCGTCTAACCAAATTAGAGCAGAACGCCGTTACAAAGAATTAAAAGAAAAGGGAGAAAACATCAGTTTAGAGCAAGTTGCTACAGATTTACAAAAGCGCGATCATTATGACATGAATCGTGAAATAAGCCCATTACGTAAGGCTGAAGACGCTATAGAAATTGACAATAGTGAATTAGATCGAACTCACCAATTAGAACTTGCGCTTTCTATAATTGATAAGAAAAAGGTTCAACTTGAAGAGAAGGTATAATTCCGTTACAATCCTACAGCTCAGAATAGAACATTTCGCCAATAAAAAGCTTACATTATTTCATGGGGTAAGTCG
>CAKZPK010000124.1 GCA_937139035.1 uncultured Crocinitomix sp.
GTTTGTGCAGATGCCCAGTCAGCAAATGCTTGACGCACCGCTGGATGCACTATTTCATTTATAGCGCTCAATAATTTTTGATCGTTAAATATTTTATCAGAGATGTATGAACGCTTCAGTTCATTGTTAACATAGGTCTCATGCCCAAAGACAGCGCGCATTTGATTCTTGGCATTCTCATCAGTATTGAGGATGTTCTTTGCTGCCTTATCCGAATAAAAAACGGGATAACCCATGGCATGAATGATACTGCAAACAATTGATTTTCCAGCACCGATACCACCGGTTATCCCGATCAGTTTTTTACTTCTCAAGGTTAAATTTCTTCTACCTCAATCATTTCAAAAGGTAGATTGATTATCGCTTGATAATCTTCCCCTGCTTCTGCCATATCTTCGTCGTCCTCTTCAAAATACCAGTTTACTTTAACTTCTGTATCTTGTTTGTTAAGTGATTCTAACTGCTTGAACAAGTCAAGAATACACTTAGACGAAGAAGTATTGAAATACTCAAGCTTTACATCCACAGTTGTGGATGATTTAGGACTCGTTGCATACGAATCTATCCAGTCGTTAAGTGGTTTATAAAACTCAATTGAATTTTCAGGAATTGATCTTCCTTTTAATTCAAGGGTTCCGTCAGCCGAATTAAAGTTCACCGTTGGTGTTTTTGCTGATCCTTCCAAATTTAAATTTTCCATACTACTTTTTATTACTCTTCAATTTTAACCGATAGGCTAAAAAAGGTTAAATTATCGTTGATCGAAGAAAAATCGTAATTCAATTTTTTACCTGATTTTCTTGCGATATCTATCATACCCAAACCTGCAGTTCCTTTTGCTGACATAGTGCCCTCATTTAAAACCTGTTTATAATAAGCCTTGAGTTCTTCTTTCGTCATTCCATTAATGAGGTCTAACTTGTTACGCAAGCTATCCACATCTTTAGGTTTCATATAATTGCCAGTGGTAATGGTGTAGGTAGACACCGTCTTAGCAATCATAAAAAGAGAATTCAATTCATTTTGTTCCGTTTCCTGATCGTCAATATCCTCATCAATATGATGATAAAGATTTTGCAAACACTCCACTAAAACATTGAATACTTTTTTTTTGATTTTTGGACGTTCTTCAAAACGTTCCATTTTAGATTCCATGATTTGCAGAATAGTAGTAAGCAACTCAGAGGTCATCATTCCTTTAAAGGACAGAATTACATTCCGTTCTTCAAGCTGCTTATATATATCATAAATCTTAGTCACGCACAATTTGGCTGATAAGAGCAAATATATAAAATTAATGGTCGAAAAAAAGGATATGGGAATAATTTTTAGCAAGTTACACTTTTCAATCTGCTAATCACGTGCTTGGTACAGAAATTATCGTAGATTAATAGGACATAATTTATGCAGAGGAAAGCTTTCAAATAGGTTAGACTTTGTATTACAATAAAACGTTGTATTTTTGCACAAAAAAATCAACGGTTAATGAAGGAATGGTTTGAGTCGTGGTTCGACACCCCTTACTATCATATTCTATACAAAAATAGAGATCATTCAGAGGCTGAATTATTCATCCGGAATCTTTTTGGCGAACTCAATACGTCCGTTGAAAGTAAGGTTTTAGATTTGGCTTGTGGTAAAGGGCGTCATGCTATTTTTGTCAATTCTTTGGGGTATGATACCACAGGAGTTGATTTATCGCAAGAAAGTATTGAAAAGGCGAAATTAAGTGCGTCTGATTCCTTACACTTTTTTCAGCATGACATGCGTGAACCAATACAGGATGCTAAATTTGATTTAGTGCTAAATTTGTTTACAAGTTTTGGATATTTTCAAGACAAAAGCCATAATGAAAAAATGCTAACTTCTATCCACGCTTATTTGGGGGATAATGGGCGATTGGTAATTGACTTTTTGAATGCTGAAAAAGTGTTGAATGAGTTAGTAGTGTCTGAGAATAAGTTGGTTGATGGGATTTTGTTTAAGATTTCAAAAACGGTGGAAAACGGAGCTATTGTTAAAGATATTCGCTTTGAGGATGATGGAAAAAAATATCATTTTCAAGAGCGTGTGCAGGCGTTGAGTATTTCAGATTTTGAGGTGATGTTGGAGCGAACAAATTTTGAAATTGAAGCGAGTTATGGTAACTATGATTTAGCGGACTATAATTCAAATTCAGAGCGATTGATAATAGTGGCAAAAAAGGTGAAGAAATGAATGTAACCCTTCAATTAATACTATTTCTGTTTTCAGTAATACTGGGAGGATTATTGGTTGAGTTTTTAAAAAAATCAGCAAGCATAAAGTTGTTGCTTTCATTTAGTGGAGGATTTTTGTTGACAATTATTTTTACGCATATTTTGCCAGAATCATATGCGCAAATTGAGTATACCGGCTTTTTTATTTTAGTAGGGTTCTTTTTGCAATTAGTTCTAGAGTATTTTTCAAAAGGCGCCGAACATGGGCACACACACGTGCACAACAATGTCGCAAGTCATTTTCCAATTGCAATTTTCTTAAGTTTAAGTGTACATGCTTTTATAGAGGCTATTCCTTTAAATCATGGACTACATCATCACCACCACGATCATGGCCTGAATGATTTGTATTGGGGTGTTTTTATTCATAAGATTCCTGTTGCAATAGCATTAAAAACAATTTTAGATGCTTCAGGTGTTTCTAAACGAAATTCTTGGATCTATCTAATCATATTTGGATTAACTGCTCCACTAGGTTTAATTTTTGGAGAAGTGGTAATGGCTAATTTTGAGGTATCTTTATCTTGGTTATTGGCAACAGCAATTGGAATGTTTTTCCATGTTTCAACCACGATTATATTCGAATCTTCAGAAGGACATAAGATTAACATCTTAAAGTTACTGTCAATTTTAGCTGGATTCGGAGTAGGAATAGCAATTGGCTAAAACCAATCCAATTTACATTCCATTTTTCGTCTATAATTCGAGATGCGTTTTCTTAAATTCTGTGTAAATTTGTACCAAATTTGATTTTTAATTTAAAACAATAAAATAATGGGAGTATTAGTAGGTAAAAAAGCACCAGTTTTTTCTGCACCAGCAGTTGTAAATGGTGGCGAAGTTGTAAATGACTTTTCATTGGAGCAATTTTTAGGTAAAAATGAAGTGATTTTATTCTTTTACCCAAAAGATTTTACGTTTGTATGCCCAAGTGAATTACACGCTTTTCAATCTAAATTAGGAGAGTTTGAAAAAAGAGGTGTAAAGATTGTAGCTTGTTCAACAGATACAGAAGAGTCTCATTGGGGATGGTTGCAAATGTCAAAAAATGACGGTGGAATTAAAGGTGTTACTTATCCAATCATTGCAGATACCAATAAAACAATTGCTGATGCATATGACGTATTGTTAGGAGAGTATGATTATGATTTAGAAGGTCGTTTAATCGCTTCTGATACAATGATTGCATACCGTGGACTTTTCTTAATTGACAAGAATGGAGTAGTTCGTCACCAAATTGTTAACGATTTACCATTAGGAAGAAACGTTGATGAAGCAATTAGAATGGTTGATGCATTACAATTCACTGAGGAGCATGGAGAAGTTTGTCCAGCAAACTGGAATAGTGGAGATGATGGAATGACTGCTACACATGACGGTGTTGCTGATTACTTAACAAAAAACTAGTTCAAATTAACTTTTTTAGAAGCGCCGAGGAATTTTTTCTCGGCGTTTTTTTTTTGCTTAACCCCAACGATTTATAGTTAACTTACGTAATTATTCTACAACCCTTGTTGTAATTAACCTGTCAATATTTTGAATCATGTCAAAACTTAATCTGTTATTAGGAGCGCTTTTAATTGTGTCACAGTCCTGTAAAAAGGATGCAACCCCGTATCCTTCAATTGAGGATGAGGTTACTTTTGCAGGGGAATATGATATTCAAACTTATTCCAAAATGTACTCTACTTTTGACTTTGTAGATTCTTATTTCAGAGAAGTATCTGTTGAGGGTAACACAGGAACCGATTATCGCAAGACAATAGAGGCGCCTGATTCTGGAGGAGGTGCAGGTGGAACTACCGAGATTACATATAGCGTTGAAGTAATAGAAAATAACTTTATGATTTCTAATGACTATCATTGGGCGTTGAATTATAATGTTAAGCTAACGAATGAAGGGGAGACTTTAACTGAAATTGCGCATCAAGAATTAATGCAGGCCGGAACTTTTGCAATCATGCCGCCAGTTTTTGGCGAAGAGTTTGATTTTAGATTACGACTTAATTTTGAGACGACTGATTGTAGTATTCATAAAGAATATTTTGATGCTGACGGAGAGTTGTACGCAGAAATTGATTTTCCTCCAAATCATGAAAACTCATATAGCGTTAGAAATTTTGTCTATTTTAATGTTGTCTTAGAAGAAGGAAATCTTACTATGAGTTATATTGATTTAGGTGATCTTGTAGAGGATTATTCGAATAATACCTATTTGATAAACGAAGGACAAGTTAGTCTATCGCTTCAATTGAAGTAGCAACTTCATGTTTTTCATCAGGTAAACTATTGTAATACATCTTAGAAGCCGTAATCGCTAATAAATGCGGAAG
>CAKZPK010000125.1 GCA_937139035.1 uncultured Crocinitomix sp.
ATCATGCTACAATTACCTATTCTTCTCAAAACCCAAGTTATGTAGATAGAGAAAAAGATACTTTTCCGATTCAGGAAATGCAAACCTTACTAGTTTATATTGTTCCTGATAAAATTGGAAAATACCCTGTACACGATCATAATTTAGTGGCCACTTCAGGGAATGGAATATACGCTAATGGAATGTTTCACATCATTGATATAGTAGAATAATGAGAGCACTATTCACCTTTTTAGTATTATTTAGTATAGGCAACACAAGCTTTGCTCAAATTGACGAGAATTGGACTTTAATTGCTCGAAACTCAGGCACATATATTGCGATAGACGGTTATGAAGTCCGTTTAATGGGTTTTACATCAGGAATTGGCGCTCCAGTAATTGCACCTGGCCCAACTTTGCGTGCAACAACAGGTGACAGCGTTAAACTTAGACTTTACAACCTTTCGCAAGGCGCTCCGCACACTGTTCATCTTCACGGATTAGATGTTGACCAACCTAATGACGGAGTTCCACACCTTTCATTTGAGGTTGAACACGACTCTTCTGGTTATTATTACTTTAAAGCTCCGCATCCAGGAACCTACCTATATCATTGTCATGTAATATCGCCAGTACATGTCCAAGGTGGCATGTATGGAATTATCATTATAGATGCAGAAGATCCCACTGTAACTTGGGACGGAGGTTATAGTTTTGATAAAGAGTATCATTGGATGACTTCAGAAATTGACACCATTTGGCATAACGACACCATCATTAATCATGAACATGAAATGGATGGAATGCCACACAATATCCCTAAATACTATGAGCCACAATATTTTTTAGTGAACGGCGCCATGGATTTTCAACACGAGGAGAAAGAAGGAATAAACATACATGAAGGAATTGAAACTAAAATATTGCTCCGCCTTATAAGCATTGGAAATTTTGCAAATAAATACACTTTCCCTCCTGAACTGAATGCAACGATTATCTCTTCTGACGGACGCCCTTTACCTATTGTAGAAGAAAGTGATACCCTTTGGATTTTCCCAGGAGAGCGTTATCAAGTGCTTTGTGATCCTTTAACTGAGTTTATTGATTCTGTACAGATTGATTATCATGAACTAACTATGGGAGCCGCAAAAGGCACACAATATATCAATGTTGTAATTGAGGGAGTTTTTGATCTTCCTAAAATTGAACAAACTCCAATCACCTTCTACCCTAACCCTTCTCAAACTTATTTGCAATTCTCTGAAAATGATTTTACTTATACCGTATTCTCAATTGCTGGGGCATTAGTAAAACAAGGAAATAGCGTAAACGGGCTTGTTAATACTCACGATTTGTTAAGCGGAAATTACCTGATTAAGATAGATCATGGTTTAGGCGCAAATACATTCTTTTTTAATAAGGAATAGGAATTCAGAGCTTTTAATTCTTTAAACAACCTTTAACTCATAAAAAAGACTGCCCAAATATTACTTTGAGCAGCCTTGCCGAATTGTTAGTAATAACAAGACGCCTTTACTTTAAACGTTGGTGCCAATTTTTATAAAATAGAATATGTTGCCGCATTTCCATCTCCATATATAATTGAGTAACCTCCGTTTATTTCTTCAAATATGAGGGGTTTAATTCAGTTACGGCTTAGAATTGTTTCGAACTGATTTAGAATTGTTGTAAACACAGTAAGAATGGATGTTAAACAAAAACAAAACAAGCTTCAGAGTCAATAAAAAGTGCTAAACAGGTCTACACAATCAATTCTGTAATCCCCTATTATGTCGAAATGCAGTGTAGATTGGGCTTACTTAGCAACGATTTCATTAAATTAGCTGTAAATACACAGGTCCCTGATTTACCACAGAAACTACACCAATGAGTAAAATAAAAATTCTAATTGCCGAAGATGAAGCAATTATTGCGGATAATATTTTTGACACCCTAGAGGACTTTGGCTACGAAGTAATTGAACCTGTTATTAGTTATACTGAAGGTGTTGAAGTGATTGCACAAGAAGTTCCAGACATAGCCATATTAGACATTCAACTATCAGGAAAAAAGACAGGCATTGATTTGGGAGCATATATTCAAGAAAAGTATGACTTTCCATTTATCTTTTTAACCTCAAACTCCGATAAGGTAACTTTTGCAGAAGCAAAGCAAGTCCAACCTTCTGCTTTTTTAGCCAAACCTTTTAATAGTGACGAGCTATACGCATCTATAGAATTGGCTCTTTCTAATTTTTCGAAGCAAAAACAAAAATTCATTAATCAGGAAAATTTGATTGTAAAGGATGCTTTGTTTGTTAAACATAAGCAACGCTTTATTCGCATCAACTTTGATGAAATAACCTATTTAAAAAGTGACAATGTTTACATTGATATCTTTCTTGAAAATGGAAAATCGCATGTGGTTCGAGGATCTTTAAACGACTACATTAGCAAATTGAATGATCATTTTATTCGTTGCCACCGAAGTTATATAATCAACCTGCAACACCTAACCTCCGTTAATCACATATCTGTGCAATTATCTCAAGTTGATATTCCCATAGGAAAAATGCATAGAGACAACTTATTGAACAGACTTAATAAAGGATAACTAATCGACTAAAAGGCGGTGTTCAGTATCTTTAAATCTCACTAAAAACGTACTTTGCGGAGTACGCTCAAAAGATACATTTCCGTGTAGTTGCTTTGATAATCGCTTCACCAATCTCAAACCAAGACTTTTGGTTTTTTGAATATTTAAATCATGTGGAATATTCGTCCCGTTGTCAGCTACTTCTAAACAATAAAGGTCCCCTTCCTTTTCTTTACGTAATGCTATTTTTAAAAGCCGAAGATCAGCTTTAAAGCCATATTTAAATGCGTTTGTAACCAATTCATTCACAATTAAACCTAACGGAATGGCAGTGTCTATATCAAAAGAAAAATCACCTCCATCAATCTCCAATTGCAAACTTTCATTCTTATCGTAAGTTCTTGCAATGTCTCCAACCAATTTGTCTAAATAGTCACTAAAGTCAATTAAAAGGTCATCATTTTGATAAAGCCGTTGATGAATCATAGCCATTGATCTCACCCGATTCTGCCCTTCTTTTGCTAGTTCCAACGCCTTTGAATCCTCAATTCCCTTAGATTGCAACTCAAGTAAGCTAGATACTATTTGAAAGTTATTTTTAACACGGTGATGCACCTCTTTAAGCAAGAGTTGATTTTGCTCCAATGCTTCTTCTATTTTAGTATTTTTTTGATTGAGTAATTCCTTTTGTTTCTTGTTACGCCGATAAGCCATAAAAACAAAGAAAACTACCACAATTACCAATAGCAAACCAAAAATCAAAAAGTTTTTACTGCGTTGTTCCTCTGCTATATTTTTTTGATACCCTAGGTCTAAAGCTTGCATGGCTTTGAGGTTTCCCAAACTATCTGCCAATAATTTCTGATCAAAGCCGTAACTCATTTCCAACTCTTTAAAGTCTTCAATTTTCTGTCTATTAAACGTACTATCACTATAAGCTTTGTGCAATTCTTGATAATGCAGTGCCTCCTTATAGTTTCCTGTAGCGGCATAAGCTTCAGACATTGCCTGTGAAATGGGTGCTAATTTATGAAAGGTATTCGCCTGCTCC
>CAKZPK010000126.1 GCA_937139035.1 uncultured Crocinitomix sp.
TAATGAACTAGGGTATAATGCTGAAAGAATTAATGTTTTAAGGAGATTAGCTACATCACTAATCATAATGGGAGATTATGAAAGAGGGATACATTATATTTTAAAAAGTATCCCGTTAGCTGAATTACTTGAGGAGTATACGGAAAAAATTAAGCTTCAATTATTCTTAGGACACATCTATTCAAGCCTATTTGAATATGACAAGGCTGAAGAAATTCTTTTGGCCAATGCGCAGGCGATAAATGAATTGCCAGACACGGAGCATAAAATATTCTTAAAAGCTCAAAACAATCGCTCATTAGGACATGTATACGGAGATTTAGGTCAACATAAAAAGGCTTTAAAAATATTTAAAAATGAACTTGAAAGCCTAGAAGGGACGAACATAACTGAACGTGAATTAATTTATCTTGAGTATGACATATTTGAAGTATATGTGCATGAGAATGATATTGAAAATGCAGAAAAACAATTAGAGGTTTTGTTAAGCCATGACAAAGACCTACTGCAAGTTCCAGGTTTTACTCCTTTCACCCTTTCAGTTGGTCATTTAAGAATATTACAAAAGCAATATGACGAAGGAGTTGAATTAATCAATGAATTTTTCAAAACGACACCGCTCGACGAAATGAACAAAAATCATCTGACAGCATACGAACTGTTGTGTTTGGGATATAAAAACTTGGGGAAATATGAAAAGGCAATTGAGGCGTTGGAAAAGGCCAATACAATTGAAGATAATATCAAAAATAAAATTAAAAGCCAAACGCTTAAAATTCAATCTGATTATGAAATAGCTCAAAAAGAAGCAGAAATTGAGGTATTAAAGAAACAGCAAGAAATTCAGGATTTACAGTTAATTCAAGAAAGTAATACTTCCAGAATTAGACAACAGTTTAATATAATCATGGTAATAATTGTCGTTTTTATTCTATCCATGGGATACTTCATTTTTCGTCGTGTTCGGCTTAAAAAAGAAAAAAATGAACTGTTAATGAAATCCAAACAGGTTGAATTGGAACTTGAAAATTTAGCGTCTAAACAAAAAGCAGAACTTGCCGAAGTCAAAAACACCTTATTTGCAAATATATCACATGAGTTTAGGACGCCATTAACCTTGATTAAAGTCCCCGTTGAAAATATTATTGACCGACTTCCTCCAGAAGAAAAGCCTTTGCTTAATGGCGTTTTAAACAATACGGATGAATTATTAAAGATGGTTGATGAATTATTGGAATTAGCTAAAATGACCACCGGTGAGTTTCAAATAACTGAATCTAGATTCCATCTACATAATTATTTCACATCCATTAAAGCGAATTTCAAAACTCTTTTTATTGAAAAAAAAATTGAGCTACAATGGGAGAACTCATTGCCTAACCTATTATTCAATGGAGATGAATATCGATTGAAAATTGTTTTGAATAATATACTCAAGAATGCTTATTCGAATACATCTGAAGGTGGAAAAGTAACCTGTCAAATTAATTACTCTGATAAACTTGGTTTACAAATCGAAGTAACCAATACGGGTAAAAATATCGAATCAAAGGACTACCCGCACCTATTTGATCGGTATTATAGAGGAAGTGAAACCAAATATGTAGGGAATGGGATTGGTCTTTCGCTATGCAAGCAAATAGTAGATCTGCACCAAGGAAGTATTGATGTTGACAACACAATTAAAAACAGTGTGACTTTTCGCATTGAATTGCCTCAGGCTCGACTAATTGCCGAGAAAGAGGTGTCAGTAAGACCTATGCCCGGTCAACTGTCAACAGATATGGATTCCAATATCATAAAATCTATTCAAGAAGTAGATTCAAAATTCCCCCTTCTATTAGTGGTGGAGGATAATGCCGAAATGAGGGATTTAATCGGAATGACCTTAAGTAATGATTTTAGAATTTTATTCGCCGAAAATGGTGAAGTAGGAGAACAAATGGCAATTGAAAATCAACCTGATTTAATTATTAGTGATGTCATGATGCCGCTGAAAGACGGGTTCGAATTATTGAATGCCCTCAAAAGCAATTTTGAAACAAGTCACATTCCGATTGTCCTTTTAACGGCCAAAGCGGATTCAAACAGTCGCATTCAAGGATTGGATCAAGATGCTGATGAATATGTTGTTAAACCTTTTAATTCAAAAGAACTCAAAGCGAGGGTTTATAATTTAATTCGCCAAAGAGAACTATTACAGAAACTTTTTACTGAAAACCCATTACATTTCATCAGTAAAAATAATTCAATTTCAAAATTAGATGCTGATTTTTTGAAAAATGCACAGTCAATTTTGGAAGCCAATTTTAGTAATGGCGATTTTAATGTCAATGAATTTTGTAAAGAATTAGCTTTAAATAGAAATAGTGTTCATATAAAAATCAAAACTTATACCGGAGAAGGGACAGCATCATATATTAAAAGCTTTAGGCTAAAGAAAGCTATAAACATGCTAGATGATACTAAAAAAAGTATAGCTGATGTTTCTATCGCATGCGGTTTCAATAGTTCACAGGCTTTTAATCAAATCTTTAAAAAAGAATTCGAAGTAACTCCAGGGCGATACAGAAAAAATAATGGGTGAACATTCAAAATAAGCCATACAATTTGATATAAACGCGACCCATTTAATTTTTGCAAGTATACTATTTCTATTCGTAACCCTTAACTTCTGTATTTTCAGTTTCTCAACTGTAAGAATAACCTCTGCTTCTCCTAAAATATTGAAAATTATTACAACCGTTTAATTTTCAATTACAAATGATTAATCAGTAAACCACTGTTTTACTGACATTTGAATCAGAATTATTAATTAACTAACAAAATTTTATTATTATGAAAAACTTAAAAATTTTACTATTCACATGTATTATGTGTTTCGGGTTTCTCAAAGGGAATAGTCAAACTATCTTAACAGATTTTTCTTGGGCAAGTAATCCAGCAAATAATGTGAGTACCACTATTACTAATGCCTGTGGAACCCCCATTACAATCACGTTGGTTACTGGTCCAACCGACCATGTTGAAAACGCTTCAGTAGCTCAGATTCCTGCGGATATCACAGATCCCGTTGGTTACATTCCAGTTATGTTGACTTTTTCTGAGCCAGTTTGCAATGTAAGCTTACTAATTGATGATCTGGATCAAGGTTTTCCTTCTGATTATATTATCTTCGATCCAACACCTTTTCCAGCAGGCATAAGCACTGCAGGTGGAGTGATGTTCGCATACTCCGAGCCGAATGCTTATCCTGCAGGAGGAATGGATACACGCGCTTGGGTAAATTGGGAAGGCCCAACTTCTATGGTTGCATTTACTTATTATAGACCAGAAGATGGGAGTATTAATTTAGACTCACTTCGTTTTGACTGCTATTGTTGCCCGACCCCCGAAAATTTAGAATGCGAAATAGACCCATTCACAGGTGAGAAAACTGTAAGCTGGGATCCAGTGCTCGGAGCTATTGGATATGAATTAAGTATAACTTATAACGATCCTGAATGTTGCATAACAGGAGACCCAGTAGTAACGGAGGTGGTTTCAACTACAGAAACTTATCGCGCTAGCTTAAGTCCAAATGCTTGTTATTCATGGAAGGTGCGTACGATCTGTTCTATTGAACCGCTTACATATTCTGATTGGAGTGAAACGTTGTGCTCAAATCTATGTGAATATGCTGTGCGCAGAACATCTGAGGAAGGTGATGAGACACTTCTAAATAATACGTCAAATTCACCCAAGATTGATATCAATATTATGCCAAACCCCGCAAGTAATTATACCACAATAACAACATCATATATTGCGAATGGCGAAACCTACGACAACCTCAGGTTAGTTATTACAGATTTGCAGGGCAGAATAGTGTTCCAAGAAGCAATTCAAATAAATGACTCTAAAAGAATTGATCTAAATAACTTCAATTCTGGCATTTATATCTATAAGGTTGTGGATGGAGATTCCGTTTTAAAGTCTGATAAAATTGTGATTGAATAGAGCGTTTTTGATTATAGTAATTTCGAATTACAACAATCTTTTAACTAATGAGCAGTGCCAGAATTGGAGTAAAACTTTCAATGGCACTGCTTTTTGATTTAAGTTACATGTCGGGTGCTAAAATCATTGTCATGAAGGTTACACGTTTTTTTTCGCATTCTTGTCTAACAAATTAAAAGTTTATATATACGCGGAGATTACTTGGGGGAAGTTCCAAAATCAATTAAAGACCTCCAAAATCTAGAAAAATGTAGGTTTATTGTGGATGATTTTAACCAATTTACCAGATTCACTCTGCTCTCTTCCAAACTAAGGATACTGCAAATAGAAGGTACCTGGAATTTAGAACATATAGGGAATTTAGGTCTATCGCGTACATTGGAATGATTACTTCTTGATAGTAAAAATCTTCCAATTTTTCTTGAAGATATAAGTGAATTAGACCAAGAATTAATAAGTCTTAATATTCGTGTTTTTGAAATATTGGCTCTTAATTTTCGGTTATTGGTAGCACACTAATACGCAAATCACTTTAGGCCTGCTAAGTTTGAATAAAGACTATGGTCTTTATTTCTTTTATAGTATTTAAGAGACGGGGACTGTTATCGAACCCTCTTTTTGAGGATTTGAAGAGGTTGGCGGAGGTTTTTAACGAAATAAAGACGTCTTTTTGACGGAGGCGATCCATTTAGCCATTAGTGCTTATCCCATTCTTCTGGTCAAAAACAGCCATTCTCTTTGCTTTTTTCGCTTGTTACCACTAGCCTTAATATCGAGATTAAAGTGGTTTAATGATTGGAACTAAATCAATTCAGTTTTCCTACAGAATCTATACCAATTTGCTCCAATATTTGATGAAAATTATTTTTCACATTTGTTTCATAATTAAGATAAAGGATGGTTATGGTGAATATAGAGGAAAGTACAGTTCTTATCGACAAGGAAGAAATCAATTTGCTTCATTTTCCAAAAGAAGATGTTTTGTATAGAACTGCGGATAAAATAAAAAGAGAAGAAGAATTAAAAAAAGCATTGTCATTAGGAAACTTGAATCATTTTAAAGTGAAAATTTTTTTCGAAGATATTGAAGGAGCTAAAAGTGTGGATACTACAATCTGGGGACTAACAACTACGAGTGTCATATTAAAAAAAGGAGTAACTATTCCAATTTCCAGAGTAAATGGAATAGAATTTATTTAGTTAAAACGCTAATTCAACCAATAATTAGAGCGATTTCTGGCGTACTATTTTTTCTGAATTTAAAATCTTCAGAATCTCTACAGAATTGCTCCCAATTTGCTCCAAAATTAGATGGAATTTATTCTCCACATTTGTTTCTAGTTCTTAACTCTTTGATGAGTAATATTCGCAATTATGAGATAAAAACTGAACTTAATTACAAACCTAAAAACCATGAGTAAACGAATTATTACCACTTATAAAAAATTAAGTAATACGGTTAAAAAAGCAATTCATGCTGAATATCCTCATGGAATTGAACATCAATTGACTGAAATGAAACATGTTATAAAAGGTTATTTATTTGATGGTTTCGTTTTTGAACATGAAAACGTCACTTACCTTGTTGAATGGTCGAAAATTGGCGAAACAACTAATTTTAAATTTCAGGATGTAGAATTGGAAGATGAATTGGAAGGGATTGATCTAGAGGAAGACGAAGCTTAAAGATTAAAAAAACAAACTATTTTAATAATTCGAAAAAATACCATGAGCAATTTTCATGTATCACTGCCTTGTAGTAATATTGAAACTACAAAAAAATTCTATACCCAAGAACTGGGATTTTCCCTAGGACGTGAAGCACATAACTGGATAGATGTAAACATATTTGGAAATCAAATTACATTTGCTGAACGTCCTAATTCTGTCATTTCAACAAATTATTATTCATTGGATGGAAAAAAGCTTCCTATTTTTCACTTGGGCATTATTTTGTCTCATGATGAATGGTATTCCGAGTTAGAAAAATTCGAGAATAAACCGTATTTAGAAATAGAACCAACTGCATTTATGTTGAATAAAGTTGGAGAACATGATTCCTTCTTTATTAAGGATCCAAATGGCTATTGTTTGGAATTTAAAACCTTCAAAGTTATGGGCGAGATATTCAATGAAAAAATAACTAAATACAGCGATTAGTTAAAAAATGAAAAATAGATACAAAGATTTAATTGAGCAAACTTTTGATTTTCCTCAAGACGAATTTAACCTCACCTCAAATGAAACTTTAAAATTCCATGAAATAGATTTAATGGGTTTAGTAACCCAATACGGAACTCCTTTGAAATTCAGTTATTTACCAAAAATTTCCGATAATATTAATCGGGCTAAGGCTTGGTTCTCAAAGGCTTTAATCGAGAACGGTTATCAGGGCAATTATAACTATTGTTACTGCACAAAAAGTAGTCATTTTAGCCATGTTTTGGATGAAGTGCTCAAAAATGATGTTCATTTAGAAACTTCATCAGCATTTGACATTGATATCGTTCAAAACTTAAAAAAGAAGGGCAAAATTTCTGCGGATACATTTATTCTTTGTAATGGTTTCAAACGTGATATATATGTTGAAAATATTGCGACTTTAATTAATGAAGGACAAAAAAATTGTATTCCAATCATTGATAATTATCAAGAGATTTCTCTTTTAAACGAACAGATTAATGGAAATTATAAAATTGGAATCCGCATAGCTTCCGAAGAAGAACCCAAATTTGAATTTTATACAAGTAGACTTGGAATAGGATATAAGAACATAGTTCCATTTTATGAGAATACGATTAAAGAAGATCAAAAAGTGGAACTTAAAATGTTGCATTTTTTTATTAATACAGGCATTAAAGACAACGCCTATTATTGGAACGAATTACACAAATGTTTAAAGGTTTATACTGACCTTAAAAAGGTATGTCCGACATTGGATAGTTTAAACATTGGTGGAGGATTTCCGATTAAAAATTCATTGGGGTTTGATTATGATTATCAATACATGATTTCCGAAATCATAGCGCAAATTAAAACCGTTTGCAATGAGGCTGGAGTGGCTGTACCACACATATTTACTGAATTTGGTTCATATACAGTTGGAGAAAGCGGAGGAGCCATTTATGAGGTACTTTATCAAAAACAACAAAACGACAGAGAAAAGTGGAATATGATTAATTCATCTTTCATCACAACCTTGCCTGACACATGGGCGATTAACAAACGGTTTGTCATGTTACCCATTAATAATTGGGATAAAAAATATGAAAGGGTATTGCTTGGTGGCTTAACCTGTGATAGTGATGATTATTATAATTCAGAACAACATAGCAATGCCATTTATTTGCCCAATTTCGAGGAAAATAAGCCGTTGTACATTGGTTTTTTCAATACAGGGGCATATCAGGAGTCCATTGGAGGATTTGGAGGGATACAGCATTGTTTAATCCCAAATCCAAAACACATTCTCATTCAGAAAGACGAAAACAATAAAATAACTACGAAACTATTTAGTGAGCAACAAACTGCTGAAAATTTCTTAGAAAAATTGGGGTATAATGACTAGAAAAAATTATGGTGGAATTCCAGACGAATTCTCAAAATTAGAAAATGCACGTATTGTACTTGTTCCTGTCGCCTATGACGGAACAAGTACATGGCAAAAAGGTGCGGACAAAGGCCCAAAAGCTTTTTTGGAAGCCTCCGAGAATATGGAATTGTACGATATAGAAACCGAAAGCGAGGTATATAAACAAGGCGTGTTCTTAACTGATCAGTTGGGTGGTTTTGAAAACCCTGAGGACATGGTTGAAGCAGTTTATACAGAAATTAAGCAAAATATAACCAAGAAAAAATTCGTCACATTGATCGGAGGCGAACATTCCGTTTCAATAGGAAGTATTCGAGCATTTAACGAAAGTTTTCATGACTTAACTGTTGTGCAATTAGATGCCCATGCTGATCTTAGAATGACATACGAAGGTTCTTCTTGTAATCATGCCTGCGCTTTACATGAAGCCAGTAAAAACACCAATCTCATTCAAGTGGGAATTCGAAGTATGGATGCGACTGAATTGAAGTGGATGAATAAGGAACAAACTTTTTTTGCCCACGAAATGCAGGAAGAAGAATACTGGATGGGAACCGCCGTGGACATGATGACAGAAAACGTTTATATCACCATCGATTTGGATGCGTTTGATCCTTCTATTCTACCCTCAACGGGAACACCAGAACCTGGAGGTTTACTTTGGTATGAAACCTTGGACTTTTTAAAACGCATTTTCCAAGAAAAAAATGTGGTTGGTTTTGACATTGTTGAGTTATGCCCAAACGAAAATGAAAAGGCTTCTGATTTTTTAGCTGCCAAACTGTATTATAAAATGTTGAGTTATAAATTCAACGAAACCAATTATGACGATTAATCTTAAATAGCAATACTAAATAATGAGCGAAATGAATTGTGCGATAACCGATTTCATAGAAAAATATTTTTTACACTTTAACGCAGCAGCTTTGGTGGATGCCGGTAAGGGTTACGAAACGCAACAGGCCAATGGCGGTAAAATGCTAGTCTCTTTGGCTGGGGCTATGAGTACAGCAGAAATAGGGAAAATTTTTGCTGAAATTATTCGACGCGATAAAGTGCAGATTATTTCTTGTACGGGAGCCAATTTAGAAGAGGACATTATGAACTTGGTAGCCCATTCACACTATAAACGTGTGCCAAATTACCGCGATTTAACTCCTCAAGATGAATGGGATTTATTAGAAAAAGGTTTAAATCGGGTAACAGACACTTGCATTCCTGAAGAGGAAGCATTTAGAAGGTTACAAACGCACATTTTTGAAATTTGGAAGGATGCTGATGATAAAGGAGAACGTTATTTACCGCATGAATATATGTACAAACTATTACTCTCAGGAGTTTTGGAGCAATATTACGAAATTGATATTAAGAATAGTTGGATGTATGCCGCAGCTGAAAAGAATTTACCAATTATTGTTCCCGGTTGGGAAGACAGCACCATGGGGAATATTTTTGCCTCTTACGTCATGAAAGGGGAACTAAAGGCTTCTACCATGAAATCGGGCATAGAATACATGACCTACTTGGCAGATTGGTATACAAATAATTCAGAAAATGGTGTTGGTTTTTTTCAAATTGGTGGTGGAATAGCAGGCGATTTTCCTATTTGTGTAGTGCCAATGCTCTATCAAGACATGGAGATGACAGATACACCTTTTTGGAATTATTTCTGCCAAATCTCTGATTCAACAACCAGTTATGGTTCCTATTCAGGAGCAGTGCCAAACGAAAAAATCACATGGGGAAAGTTGGATATTGATACCCCTAAATTTATTATAGAATCTGATGCTACAATTGTTGCACCTCTCATTTTCGCATACTTATTAAAAATGTAAATCATTTAAATTACAGCACTATGAAACAAGAAAAGTTGACTTATGAAGGTTTCCTAAATAACATGTTTTGTTTCGTTAGGAGTAACGGGCAAAAAATTGCTTTTTCAAAGTCAAAAAAAGAGTTAATTGTTGATTTTAAATTGAAAGATATTGAAGGCAGCATTGGTAAGACATTTCAAGGCCGTTATTTTGTTGAATCAACAATGTTGTCTGATGTCTATATCCTTTGTGACTTGGAGGAGATTGTACAATAATCATTCTATTTAAAAGAAGTTTTTATCAGTAAAAAATTAATTAGAATTTCACTTTTTCATTATCGAAAATTTACGCACTTATTATTCAATTAAAGACCCAATCTTAATCTAAAAATTTAATCAATCAAAAAAATGAAGATCTGTTTTATCATGTATTCTTGGGAAAGTATAAAGCCCAAACAAAATTCTACAATAAGAATTGTACATGAAGCCGTAAAAAGAGGTTATGAAGTTTCTATTACTTCTCCGTTAAGTTTAACAATTAGGGAAAGTATTACTTATAGCTTTTGTAAACGAATTGTCAATAAAGAGAAAATATCGCATAGCATGCAGTCATTTTATAATTCTGTGGAGTTTAAAAATGAAATGCTGGCACTTGGTGAATTTGATGTCATTTTTATGAGAGATAATCCACCATTGGATCCATTGGTACTTAATTTTTTAGATTCCATAAAGGATGATGTCTTTATAATTAATGCTGTTGACGGCTTGAGAGAAGCGAATAATAAAATATACACCGCAGCTTACTTTGATCCAGACAAAGAATTAATCCCTACGACACATGTCTCTAAAAATATAGACTATTTATTACAAGTTATTGAAGAATCGGAAGATGATAAAATGATTCTAAAACCACTAGACGGATATGGCGGAAGTGGCGTAATTGTAATCGAAAAATCTGCCATGCATAACATTCGCTCTTTGCTTGACTTTTATATCAATAGAGAAAGAGATAAATCAAGTTATGTAATTATTCAAGATTACATAGAAGGAGCTGAAAATGGAGATGTTCGTGTTTTAATGTTAAACGGAAAACCAATTGGCGCCCTCAGAAGAAGACCACCTAAGAATGATGTTCGTTCAAACATCTCAGCAGGCGGAACAGTAGAGAAATATAGGTTAACAAAGCAGGATAAACTGTTATGCTCTAAAATTGGTGAAAAATTAGTGCGTGATGGAATTTATTTTGCTGGATTAGACCTAATAGGTGGAAAGTTAATTGAGGTTAATGTATTGAGCCCTGGAACGATTACAGATATTAATAAGTTGAACAAGGTGAAATTACAAGAAGACATTGTTGATTATTTAGAACAAGTGATTTCATCTAAAAATAGTCCAATAGAAACATTTAATTCTGAATTGGTTTAATTTATGAAAGTTTTAAAGGTTAGTGAAATCGTTGAATTGATTAAAGCAAAAAGAACATTTGAAGCAACTACTCCCAATAATGCTTTCACCATAAAGGTAAACAGGTATGTACCTTATTGCTGTACTGCAATTCATGACGGCAACACACTTAGGAAAGAATTAAAAGAAAAAATTGCCTTAGATGATTATGAGCGTTGGTTTGAGGAAGATCCGTACACAGGTGATTTTATTCGTTCAATGCCGATTACAATTATTGGCAATGATTCTCGGTTCGAGTATGATTTGAACAGGTCTCCTGAAAACTGTATTTATGAAGAGGCTTGGGGGAAGAAGGTTTGGAAAAGAAAATTAACGGCGAAAGAAAAACAGATCAGCTTAAAAAAACACCACGATTATTATGAAGTATTACATACGCTAATCCATAAGTTAGAGTCATTGTATGATGGATGTGTTGTTTATGATTTACATTCTTACAACTATCAGCGTTGGGAACAAGAGGTACCTTTATTTAATATCGGAACAGAAAATATTGATCGGTCTCAATTTTCGGATATTGTTGATCATTGGATGCAAGAATTGCAGGGAATCGAAATACCAAATATTGCTAACGAAACAAAAGAAAACGACGTTTTTAAAGGAAGGGGTTATAATTTGATTTCTTTGACCACTAAATTTAAGAAAACCCTCGTTTTAGCAACAGAAGTTAAAAAAGTATATTGCAATGAATTAACGGGAGAAGATTATCCTGAAATCATTAAAGAAATTCAGCAAAATCTTAAACAAGCCATTATTAATAATGCTTTGATTTTCACGCAACAACACACTAATTGGAACTCTAAAGCATCTATTAATTTATTAGGTAAAAATAATGATCCAGCTTTATTAAAATTAGATAAAAAACTCTTTCAATTGGTGAAGAGTTTTGAGCTATTGGTGTATGTTAACCCTATTAACTCAAGATCAGAACAGAAAAAATTCATCCGTAATAAGTTTACAGTAGAACCTGAATTCAAATATTCTCCAATTAAAATTGATCCGTATCAACTCAAACGACAACTGAGCCAATTAAGCACATTAGATATTGCAGATGTATCCATCCGACACATGTACGAGTCGGTTATAAATAGCTATTTTGATAAAATTGATTTATTGGCCAATTTAGATACGCGAAAATTTTTATACAATTCATTGAGGTATTTTGGGCGACCAAGTCAAAAAGACATTCAAAACGCCAACTATTTATTGCATTTACCAGCTATTCCAACAGAGCCAAATAAAACACCGATTGTCCCCATGGACAGCGTTATGGAACAATTTAAAACGGCACTTGACGATTATGGTATTGATAGCAGAATAGAACTAAGCACACGTGTCATTTCACAAGTGATGGTATTGAATTCTCAAAAGTTAATACGGATGAGACCTGATGCTAAGTTTACGCAAAAGCAGGTAAACGCAATGATTGAGCATGAAATCGGTGTCCACATGGTAACAACGTATAACTCGGCAAATCAAGCGCTAAAAATTTTCAATTTAGGGCACCCCGTAAATACAAGGACACAAGAAGGATTAGCCATTTTATCGGAAGTTTTAAGTGGGAATATAACATTGAGTCGCTTGAAAAAAATTGCATTTAGAGTGATTATTACTGATATGATGTGCTCAGGTGCTAATTTCATAGAATGCTTTAATTATTTAGTTAATCATCATGAGGTTCCCTCCAATGATGCTTATACCATAGTTACACGTATTTTTAGAGGTGGGGGCTTCACTAAGGATTATTTGTATTTAAGTGGTTTTGTTGAAATAATGAGGTTTTGGAAAAATAATAATGATTTATCTCCATTGCTCGTTGGTAAAACATCAATCGAATTTTATGATACAATTGAGGAAATGATTGGAAGGGAAATGATTGAGAAACCACAATTTATTACAAAAAGTTTTCTTAAATCAAATCAAAAACCAATTGGTAATTTGTACAGTTATATCATAAGTGGGTTAAAATAAATTTAGAGACTTGAGTAGTATCGCGAAGTAATAAAACTAAAGTTTTAAACCCCCAATTCGCTCGAGACAAATTTCTTCCGTCAATTCGCAAATGGCTTCCGTCTCTTGCTTCCTAAACTCAACCTTATCCATTTTAACGGACAATCCATTTTCGTTTCAGTAACACGCTCTCATATAAGTGTTGTGTAATTAAGTGATTTTTTTAAAAGCTGCGTCCAAAAATGTGGACGCAGCTTAAATTAGCGACTTGGCTTGATGGAATTAGTCGCCCTATTTAATAATGACCTTTCGGTTAATTCCGTTTTTATAAATCCAATCGTTTAACTCATTTCGTTCCGTATCATTCAATAATCTTATCGCTTTTTGGTATGCTGCCCAAAACAATTCTGGATTAAATTTAACCTTCTCCAAAACCAATTTATAAAAGTTTAGAAATATCTACTTTGTTTTCATATTTACTATGAATAAAATAAATCATTGATATCTTCTGGGAATTCGACAGAATAACCTAGGCGGATGATTGAATCCAATTCTTCTTCGCATTCTGCTATCTCAAAAGAATCCCATTCTAAAACCCCATGTGTTCGCTGATTTAGTGGTACCACATAGTCTCTGCAGTTATACCAAATTTCAATTGCTTGAACCGTGCCATCTTTTGTTGTTATATCAATAAGGGTTTTATCTTGACTAAATTTCATTGCTAATCGCTGCTTGAAATGAAGCGGTAGTCTGTCATAATCAATTATTGTCTTATTTTCCATTTTAGAACAATTTTACGGCCTAAACATAGCGCATAATTTCTATTACATTCTGTAGGGAATTTGAAGTTAAAATCACTTTATTTAGTCGAATTATCGAATGTGTTTGTTAAAAGGAGTAAACTTGAAAAATGATATCGGAAGGCAAAAACCTTGCGAATTATTGGATAAAGTCAGCGATTATCGGTACGAATGTTTGGTTTTAGATTTGACCGTACCTGATGGAATTAATCACCCTGCTTAATAATAACCTTTCGATTAATGCTATTTTTATAAATCCAATTGTTTAATTCATTTCGCTCGGAATCATCCAATAATTTGATCGCTTTTTGATATTCCTTCCAAAATAATTCTGGACTAAATTTAACCTTCTCCAAAATCAACTTATAAAAGTTTAGAAATGTCTTTTTTGTCTTCATTTGATGTCATATTTACTATGAATAGAATAAATTGTTGAAATCACTTGGGAGTTCGTCAGGATATCCCAAACGAAGCAGTGAATCCAGTTCTTCTTCACATTCCGCTTCCTGAAAAGAATCCCATTCAATAAGTGGAATACTACGGTCATCTATTAAGACTAAATAATCCAATCCTTGATACCCGATTTCCATGGCATTGGTATTTAGACCTTCATGTTTTACAATTTTAAGATTGTCCTTACCATCAAGATGATACTTTAGCATTACCCTTCTTTTAAAATGAATTGTAAGCTCTTCGTAGTTCACGATTTTTTTATCTTTCATTTTATCAGTAAATTGATTTAACCAAATATAAAGGGGGATTTTGACAGAAATCTGAATAAAAACTGTAGAAATTTTGGAGATAAAATCACTTATTAACGATTATTAGTGAATCCCTCTAATAAAAAAGGTAAACTTGAAATGAAAACTAAGTTATAATTGAGATGAAATTATTATTTGTTGAGGATGATCGGGATTTGCTAAAGTCTATGCTATTTTACTTTAGTGAATTTGGGTATAATTGTGAAAAGGCAAAAACCTTGCAAGATGCTTTGGATAAAGTTAACGATTATCAATACGATTGTGTAGTATTGGACTTATCGTTGCCAGATGGAAATGGAATTGATGTATTGAAAAATATCAAACAGCAAAAAAAAGATATTGGTGTCATTATTCTGTCCGCCAATTCTAATTTAGATGATAAACTGAATGGGCTTGATTTAGGTGCTGATGATTACTTGACAAAGCCTTTTCACTTGTCTGAATTAAATTCAAGAATAAAATCAATAATTCGTCGCCGAAAACAAGGAGGTAGCGCAATAATAGAATTCAATGAAATTACTATCAATTCTGATTCGCAAGAAGTGAGAGTAAATGACACCAGATTGCGATTAACAAAAAAAGAGTATGATTTGCTATTATACCTTATTTTTAATAAAGAAAAAGTGGTGGCAAAATCCTCCATATCCGAACACCTATGGGGAGACTTTATGGATCAATCGGATTCATTTGATTCAGTATATAGCCATGTCAAAAATCTAAAGAAGAAGCTAAAATTAGCAGGAAGTCAAGATTATATTAAATCATTGTATAGCGTTGGTTATATATTTACAGATGCCTCATGATGAAGTTAGGGACTAAAATACTATTAGTTGTAGGTCTATTATCAATTACACTATTCGCTATTGGGTATTCCGTTTATTTTTATTTCAATAGCAACATTTATGTATTATTCGGAGTAGGTATATTCCTTTTTCTGCTCCTAACAGCTTATTTAATTCATAAAGTGATTGCTCCGCTTAATCAAACTATTGAGCAATTGAAAAACTCTAATTTATACGAAGATGATGTCGTTTTTGCAGCGAGCAAAACAAAAGAAATTAATGATTTGAACCAAGAGTTAAACGAGTTTTCAACTTTAAATAAAGAGCAATATCTTTATCAACGGCAGTATTCAGAAAATCTATCTCATGAATTATTGACACCATTGGCTGTTATCAGAACCAAAACAGAATTAATTCTTCAAAACCCTGAACTTCGGGAAAGTGATCTCATAAATTTGGACGGAATATTGCAAACAGTTGGTCGTCTTTCAAAAGTAAACCAAGCACTGATTTTACTTTCGAAAATCAATAACAATCAGTTCATTGATGAAGAAGAAGTTAATTTAAAGGAATTGATCAATGATTCTTTGGAAAATTTTGAAGATCAAATCCGTAAAAAACAGATAACCGTGCGTGTAGATTTATCGGAAGCTAGTGCGATACGTTCTAATTTAAACTTACTCCATATTTTGATCGGCAACCTTGTTAAAAATGCCGTTTTCCATAATATTGAAAACGGTAGCATTACTATTACATTGAAAGAAAATGCATTGATTATAAGAAATACTGGACTAAAAAGCCAAATTGATACAGATGATTTTTTCCAACGTTTTGTATCACTTAAAAAGTCGAAAGATTCTATTGGATTGGGGCTGGCTATCGTTAAACAAATCTGTCTGTTTTTGGAATATGAAATCACCTATCAAACAGAGGACGATATACATGAAATACGTGTAAAATTTGCGTAATCATGAATAAAAACGGATAAGATCCTTTGGAATATCAGCTAGGTCATCAAGATATGGAATCGAAATAAATTCATTTTCGTCACCCGTTTCAAGGTAAACATCCCAATGAATTAAATCGAGTGTTCTTTTGTCAACAAATACTAGGTAATAAAAGTCATTCTGCCAAATTTCCATGGCAGTGAAACTCGAGTCTCCATTATTTATCTGAATTAGCGAACGCATTTTATCCCTCATGTATTTGAGTAAAACTTTCTTTTTAAAGTCAATAGGTAGTTCCTCGTATTTTACAAATTGCTTAATTCCCATCTGCAATAAATTCAATTTTTTCAAACTTAAAAACTGATTTTGGTAAGAATTTGGAAAAAATCTGTAGACATTTTGAAGATCATAATCATCTAATAAGTCCATTTGCAATAATTTTATTGCATTCAAGAACTTTTTCAGAATTCCTTCAGAATCTGTTCCAAATTTCTCCAAATTCTTCGATTATTTTCGACCCGTAACATAAAACTAAAAATTACACAAAATGAAAAAAATAATAGCATTATCAATACTGTTGACGAGCCTTGTAAGTATTAAAAGTTGGGCTCAAGAGGAGCTTAAAACTATGGCGTATTTTATGGGACTGGATAATAAGACTTATGTCTTTGTGGATGAGTTTGAAGAGTCAATCACGTTTACACAATGTGAAAAATCGATTTTACAGGAGTACGATCTTACAGATGAAGAAGAAATAGGTCAATATTTCATGGTCACTTATATTCTTCTAGATGAAAATGAAGACGAACGTAAAATTATAAAGCTTGAATACGCCGAAACAGAAATTGAAGAAGAAGATTGGGATTAATATTTTTTCGATTAAAAATTCCTTTCACCCCAAACGTAAATCAAAATTCAAGCCCTCATTAATGATGAACGTGACAAAAACCAAATACGCAACTGCTATTCAGACCCTAAATTAGTGTAAAATGATAAGCAAGAAATTCACCCAAAATATTCATCCAAGTATCAAGGTAATTTTCATCTTGTTGATTTTTATTTTGCTTATGTGCAGTGTTCCTATACTCGTAAATTTATTAACCCAATGAAAAATTATAAAGACAATATCATCCTAATTGGTCCTTTGGCTACTGGGAAAAGTTTTATTGCTGAAAAACTCTCTCTGGCAACTGGCTTATGCAACCATCCAGTCGATAAATTAAAATGGTATTATCGACTTCAAAATGGATATAATTTAAGTGAAAGCACTCAGATTCTCCGTTCTCAAGGATTTGAAGCCTTAATTAGTCATGCGCAACAGTATTTTGGAGCTAAGGAAATTATGCATTTATTACGGAAATTTAAAGGTATTATTGATTTGGGCGCTTCAGATACGCATTGTCAAAACCTTTCAAGATTGCAAGAATTAAATGCTGTTTTAGAACCATTTCAAAATGTTTTTTTAATCCTTCCTTCCAAAGACGAAAAAATGTCAATAGAAATTCTAAATGATCGATTAGAAACGCGATATAAACAAGACCCCTTGAAAAAACCGGTTATTGAAAGTTATTTGAGAATGAATGAAATCTTTGTTAAGTCAGAATCAACCAAAATGTTGGCAAAGCACATTATTTACACGGATGAGAAGCCAATTGGGCATATTGTACAGGAAATCTTGATGAAATCAAACTATACGAATTATGAAACAGCAACACTTAATTTGCAAAAGGTATCATAATAGTGCGTTTTGTTCTGTTAACGAATCCAAATAAATGTAAAAAGGGGTTGGTGTAGTTGATGTTTTGGCATAACTTCATAGGACGTTGTCCTGTATTAAATTATGCCGACCTCCTTTTTTTCTAAAAGAAGATTATTGTTCCAAAGCTCTAAAACCCTCAATCCGCTCTAAGCAAATCTCCTCCGTCAATTTCAAAAAGGCTTCCGTTTCCTGCCTCCAAAACTCAATCTTATCCATGTCCACAAGAAATTCCTTTTAATAACCGTAATACCTACCAATTTTTAATACTACAACGTAATAAATTGTCGAACCCCTATCTAATCTATATGTAACAGGGCTTTCAGACCAATTATAGCAACTATCCCCTTCAAAACGAAAAACCCTTGAAACGTAGTCATTTCAAGGGTTTCTAAATTATTGCGGAAAGAGGGGGACTGTTATCGAACCCTCTTTTTGAGGATTTAAAGGCGTTGGAGGAGGTTTTGAGGGAGGTAAAAGATGAAATTTGAATCTTTTTAGCTCGTCGAGTTATGAGCCCGAGAGACAACCTCTGACCTTCAGCAAATCAGTAGCTTTTCAACATGCAAACCGCTACAAAAAAGCGCAAAAGTATACAAATTCTTACCGACAATGTTTACCGAGTAATCCGCAAACACCATCCACTTTTCGCTGATATGATTTATTGCTATTGAGAGTCTTTCCTTAGACAATTTTTAATTTATTCTATTTTTTGTAAAGCAGCTCTTACGCTAAATATGTTATTTAAATCATCATCTAGAAAAAAGGTTATTTTTTTTAACTCCTCAAATTCTGATTTACTTTGAATCTTCGAACCGATAATAATCATAAGTAATAAATCAACAGAAAATAAAATATAAGAATGTAATAACAAAAGTTTTGCAAAATATTTTTCTATTGATGTATCAATATTTCTAATTAAATTATCCAATAAATCGATTGTTGTAATTCCATAATGGTGGCAAAGACTTATTAGTTCACTTAACATTGTATTGTCATGTTCTTTATTAATTCTTTCTTGATTGGGAGATGGGTATTTGAATTTTCCTTTATCAGTCCTAAACTTGAGATTGAGATTGTCCACCATCTTATTAACAAGGGGAGATAGACCTATGTAGTATTCAACTGAAATTAAATTAATATCCTGAGTCAGTTCATTTTTTTTTATTAGATTCTTTGATTCTTCGATTTCCTTTAACTGAGATTTCCGCAATTCCTCGAATTGTTCATCCGCAAGTTCTAATAATCCCGAAAGCCTACTTAGTTTTCTACGACTTAATTTTGGCACTTCAAGTTCATTTTTATACTCAAGAGCATGCGAAATAACCGACCATGCATGTTGTAGAACAGTCCTTACTTGAATTTCAGCTTTTAAATCTCTATATTTTTTCCATTCCGTTAATTTAATTCTATTTGAATCCAAAGAAATTACTTTGTGGACTGAGTTATAACCAAATTTATCATGACTTAATAGCTCTCTCTTATCAACGCTATTTTTAGTATCTATGTCAAACTCATTATTAAGAATATCACATATTTTATCTATGTCTTTATCATAAAAGACAATGATTCGAATACCAGCTAAGTCTGTTAATTCTTTCAACGGGTAGTTATATTTCTTTCCTCTTCTTTGTATCTTTTCTGAAAAGCTATCCAAGGTTTTAGCTCTTGATTCAACTAGGTGAATCTTTATACCATGAGATTTAGCCAAGTCATTTAATAGGTTTGAAATCTTTGAACAAAACGATTCATACAAAGAATATTTAGACTCATATTCGGAGATCCAATTTTCAATTTTAATATTCATTAGGTATATTTAATGGAGTTTTTTTTTTTTTGAACGATAACTTTTAAATGTGCCCTCTAATGTCGTTGGTTCTAATTTTTCTGTGGAGAATTTGAGGGAGATTGAAGGAGTGTTTTCTTAATGTTTGAGAAAGCATTCTCACTTTCTGTTAGATGTAATAATTCCTTAATCATTATTAACCGTATTATTATTGTCTTTTTTGAAATCTTTCCAAACTGAATATAGAAAGTTAAATACTAAAGGAATCAATACTACCAATATTAGTGTGGTCGAATTGTTTGATGAAGATATTTCTCTCTTTATTGATTCTTCAAAGTTTTGCTGCCGAATAAGTAAATTTTCGTCTAGCATTAAAACCGTATTTTTTAATTCTAAGATCTCATCTTTTAAACGTGCTATCGTTAATATTTCATCTGGATTTATTGGGTTTATTGATTGTCTTAATGCGGTGGTTGAAATTTCAAGTTTGTCTATTCTTAATCCAAAAAGGTCAATTTGTTGAGCCATGACTTCTTGAATTAGATCGAAATTCTGGTTTTTAACTCCATTTGTATCAACAGGTATCGGAATCCTAAGAGCTAATGAGTCACTCTCTATTTCAAGCAGTTTTATTTGGTTTTTCAGCTTTTCAATATCTTTTTCTAATTTTAATTCCAATAATAATCCTGAACTGTTATAATCGAATTCAACATATTCAGGATTATTCAGGCTATTAGTAATAAAAATCCCAAGCCCTAAACTAAAAATTATCGTTGCAATTACTAAATTAAATTTATTCATTGAAGTTAAAAGTATCTTTTTTATTTTTTGCTTAAAAAATAAAAAAGACGTTATAATCGTTATTAACACTGTTAAAATGAGTGTAATCAGGATGTAATCTTGGGTTATATTCATGAGTTGTTATTTAGCTTATACTAGCTTGTTTGTAGAAACAAAATGTTACACATTTTTTGCTTTATAATCTGCCACTAATCTATCGACAGAATAATACATCTCCTCTTCTAACTGTTTTCTTTTAACATTATAGAACCACTCAAATATTAGTGGGCTATTAATTCTGTTCTGAAATATCATGTCTTGTAAATTTCGGCTTGTCTGATTGATATCAATTAGTTGATTATTTAACACTTTATCCCAACTTTCATTGGCTATCTGTTTAAGTTTTTCTAAGTTATTATTGGAAGTTTTATTATCTTTTAATATCTGGACAAATAACATTAAAATTGGCAGAACTGGTAATACTCCTGTTAATAAAAAGTCAATTAAATTTGACTCATTAATAATAGCCAAAACAATAACAATCAAACTCATTACACCAATAAGTATTGACAATGCTAAATTGTAGTTCTTTCTTAACGTAGAATCATAAACAAAGTTTGACCTTTGACAAACTATTCTAGCAACTGGGTTGTCAATTTCTTTTATTGATGTTGAATACCAGTTTTTAAGTTTAGAATATATCGGGTCTATTTTCTTGTGCTTTCTAGCATATCTACCAATTTCTTCCAAATCAACTTTCTCAATTAAAGTGTTAGTAGCTATTGAAAGCACAGTAGTGTCAAACTGTTCTTGAATTCTTGCAGCTTTGTCTTTATATTTTTTTATTAAATCTTTAATTAATAATAAATCAATAAATGCAATCAGAATACTGTAAACTGAAAGTATTTTACTCGTATCCGCAAATAAATTGAGAATAGATAATACAACTATTATTGCGGAGGTTAATATTATTTGAAGTACAAATATTCTTTTGGCAATAATGTATAATTGTTTTTGCGCTGCTAATAACTCTATATTCTCAGAATAGTTTTCTTTATTTATTATTTCTTCACCCATGGTTATTCGTATTCAGGAAAATCAGTTCCGAAAATTTCTCTCCATTTATTTATTGATTCTTTATGCTTTAGCTCTCCTTCAAACTTTCTTGCTTCTTTAGCTCTTTCGTAATCAAGATTTGCTCTTTCAGAAATTTTATATTTTTCATCTAAGCTTAAATTATTTATATTTCCTTGAATATTTTTTGGGTCATTTACAGAATCATAAACTCTAGATTTTAAATCACCAAAAATCTTCACAAGTTCAATATCGACATATTCACTTGCTTCAGCAATAGAGTTATCGTAATAGTCGAGTACCATATTTTCTAACAAATACGAACCCATTGATGGCATTGTAGGTCTTTTATTCCAATATTTTACCGCACGGATAACATTTAAAACCCTTCCATTTTTAGATTGATTTACGTTTGTCGTTCTATCTCTATCTAATCTTGGGTCAGTTTTTTTCCAATTACCTTTTCCATCAGGTATTAAATAAAAGGTTTTACCATTTACATCTTTATTAGTAATAAAAGCTGGTACAACGTCAAAATTCCAATCTTTTGATTTTAATTGTAAGGTTGCTGCTTCTTGATTTCTTTTTATTTCAGCATTTTTATATTGGTCTATACTTTCTAAAGCTTTAATAAACTTATTTATAACTTTTATGGAATTTATGCTCCTAGTATTCTCATGACATAATTTCAATTGCCTATCAGCAGATACCGTTGCAGTCAATTCAATCTTATCTAAATACTCATTGTAACTATTTCCTTGTGCATGCAGAATGATTATCATATCAATATCATCAAGGGGTCTTTTCTTTGTCCTTCTGGCAAAAGAGCCGAAATAAACATATAAGTCAGGGTGTAATAATGGAAAGTCATTTTCACCAGTTGGGAATCCCTTAATTTGTTTTACTAACCAATCTCTGCTACTTCTAGCTTCTTTTGTTCTGTCTTTGTCTAAATTTACAGTATTAGTCATAAACTCATTAAAAGCAGTTATTACTTTTTTTGCCATATTATAATTTCATTATCATAGTTGGAATTTCGGTAGTTTTGCTGTAATACCTAATAGCTGAATAAACTGCTTGAAAGTCTTCTTTGTTAGCAAATTTTATTTCCCACACACCGCGCATTTTGCCCCTAAAATTGGACCTAAACTTTTATTAAAAGATTCGCTAAAAGTTTTTTTTTCAAAAAAACCTTTTGATTTATATTCTTTCAGTTTCTTTTCAAACGCTTCTTTTTCTATTTCAGTAAGAGCCAAATAGGCTTTGAACACTAATTTTGTTTTTTCTTCCATTATTTTTTTAAATTATTGTGATTAAAAATTCCCGCAAACTCCACATTGAGTTGATTTCATATCTGTTGGTGTTTTAGTGCAACCAGCACATTCCTTCTTATGCTCTCTTAGTGAATATCGCATACCTATTCTAAGCTCTTTTTCGGTAATCTTATGTTTTGAATTTTGTTGTTCTCTACTATTCAATTTCGCATTCAAAACCTCGAATTTCTTTTCCAATTCCGTTGAAGATTGTGTTGGGAAATCAAACAATTTTCGAAATTCATCATATAAGTTATTGTAATCGCTTGTAGCTTCAAAAGAATATGCTAATTCATCATCCCACTTATATACAATCGATAATGTTGAAATAATTAGTTGCAAAATTATAACAGGTGTTCCAACGATTATAGCATATAATAAAATGTTATTATTTGCACCATATCCAAGAGCGATAGCTCCAATTGTTAAAGGAACAATGATTCCTAAAAATTTCAATGCGTTAATATATTTTAGATACCACTTTATCCTTTTTTCAAAAATATGACTGTACCCAAAAGCGTGAAATGATTTATCTGATGAATCCAATTTGATTTTTTCTATTTTTTCCGATTCTCTCATTAAGCCGTTATTATTCTCAAATAAAATCAATATCCCACTAAAATAAAACAGTATAAATATTCCTGCTAGTAATAAAATAGATATACCATTCATTATATTACCTTGAGTAAATTCATATACAGACCAAGCGGTTACTAAAACGGCAAGAATTAATTTAAAATTTTTATGAAACATAAATACGTTTTTTAATTTTTTAAGAAAGCAAATGTACAGCTTTCAAATGATTATTTTTTATAATATTTTTTGTGTTTTAACCAAGCAAAAACTCCTAATACAGCAACAAAAGCAACTGAATAATACACAGAAGTTGGTGTAATTACTTTATCGCCACTTGCATAAGAATGCAATCCAGATAAGTAAAAATTCACTCCAAAATACGTCATCATAATTGATGCATAAGTAATTATTGACCATAAGTTAAAAGTAAACCTGCTACGTAATCCAGGAATCAATCGCATGTGTAAAACAAAAGCATACAACATAATTGAAATTAATGCCCAAGTTTCTTTTGGATCCCAACCCCAGTAACGTCCCCAACTTTCGTTAGCCCACATTCCACCTAAAAAGTTTCCAATAGTTAACATAACTAAACCAACCGTTAAAGCCATTTCTGTTATAGTTGTAAGCTCTTTT
>CAKZPK010000127.1 GCA_937139035.1 uncultured Crocinitomix sp.
AAGAGATGAGCAGAAACAGTTTCAAGCAATAAAGTTAACATTGCAGTTCTGAATATCGGACTTATATTAGGCAGCAATTATCAATCACGTAAGAATCGTATTTTTAAGGTATGGCAAAAAATCTCGTTATAGTTGAGTCACCCGCAAAGGCAAAGACAATTGAGAAATATTTAGGGAAAGATTTCGTAGTAATGTCAAGTTATGGACATGTGCGAGATTTAGCAAAAGGAGACGGCTCTATAGATGTTGAAAATGGGTTTACACCTAAGTATATCGTGTCAACAGATAAGAAAAAAGTGATAACCGAATTAAAGAAAATGGTGAAAACTGTTGATGAGGTTTGGTTAGCATCTGATGAGGATCGTGAGGGAGAGGCTATTTCTTGGCATTTAAAAGAAACGCTAGGTTTAGACAAAAAAGGGTATAAACGTATTACGTTTAATGAAATTACCAAGTCTGCTGTATTAGACGCTATTGCAAATCCGCGCGAAATTGATAATGATTTGGTAAATGCCCAACAAGCGAGAAGAATTTTGGATAGATTGGTTGGTTTTGAACTTTCGCCTGTATTATGGAGAAAAGTAAAACCATCTTTATCTGCCGGAAGAGTACAATCTGTTGCGGTAAGGTTAGTAGTTGAAAGAGAACAGGAGATAGAGCGATTCGAATCAAACAGTTTTTATAGAACAGATGCTTTGTTTAAAGTAGGTAGTTCATCTTTAAAAGCTAAGTTAAACGGCCAGTTTGATTCTAAGGATAAAGCAAAAAGCTTTGTTGAAAAATGTACTGATCACAATTTTAAAGTAAATAGCATTGTTAAAAAACCGGGTAAAAAGAGCCCAACTGCTCCTTTTACAACTTCAACTTTACAACAAGAGGCAAGTTTGAAATTAGGTTTTTCGGTTTCTAGAACCATGTCAGTAGCACAGCGTTTGTATGAATCAGGTTTGATTACTTATATGAGAACCGATTCTGTAAATTTATCGCAAACTGCGGTAGACGCAGCAAAAACAGAAATTGAAACAGCTTACGGAGCAGAGTATTTCTCTCACCGTAAATTCAAAAATAAATCAGATTCAGCACAAGAGGCGCACGAAGCGATTCGTCCAACGAATTTTGGCTTACACGAAGTGGATGCTGAAAGAGACGAAGCAAGACTTTATCAATTGATTTGGAAAAGATCGATTGCCTCTCAAATGGCTGAAGCAAAATTAGAGCGAACATCAATTAAAATTGATGCACCAGATAATAAAGAGTTCTCTGCAACTGGAGAAATTGTTCTTTTTGATGGATTCTTGAAAGTATATCTTGAGTCAAAAGTTGATGAGGACGAAGATGAAATGGAAGGACTTTTACCTCCAATGAATGAAGGGGATTCTTTAGATCGTGAGGCTATAACTTCAACTGAGCGTTTTACGCGTCCTCCATCAAGATTTGTAGAAGCAAGTTTGGTAAAGAAATTAGAGGAGTTAGGAATTGGGCGTCCGTCAACATATGCACCAACAATCTCTACCATTCAAAAAAGAGGTTATGTTGAGCGTGGTGAGCGAGATGGAACTGAACGTAATTACAATGTGATTACTTTGAAAGGGGCTGAAGTTTCTGAAGCATCAAATACTGAAAAAACGGGTAGCGATAAAGGGAAAATGGTTCCTACTGATATTGGTCGAGTGGTAACTGAGTTTTTAATGCAGCATTTTGATCAAGTTATGAACTATAACTTTACAGCTAGTGTTGAAAAAGAGTTTGATGATATTGCTAAAGGCTTAGTTGAATGGTCAAAAATGATATCTGAATTCTATACGCCGTTCCATGTAAAAGTGGAGGATACTATTGAGAATTCTGAAAGAGCATCTGGAGAAAGATTGTTAGGAGTTGATCCAAAATCTGGAAAAAACATGTATGCTCGTATAGGTCGATTTGGTCCTATGGTGCAAATTGGTGAAGCTGATGATGAAGATAAACCAAAATTTGCTTCGTTACAAAAAGATCAAAGCATTCAAACAATTACGGTTGAGGAAGCACTTGAATTATTTAAGTTTCCAAAAGTGATTGGAGAATATGAAGGGATTCCAGTGAAAATTAACAAAGGTAGATTTGGACCTTATGTTCAATTGAATAAACTATTTGCTTCAATTAAAGAGGCTAATGGGGATACACTTGAAAATATTGATTTAGAAAGAGCAATTGTCTTGATTGAGGAGAAGAGAGAAGAGGATCGTAATAGAATGATTAAGACTTTTACAGAGGATGATACAATGCAATTGTTGAATGGTAGATATGGTGCTTATTTAAAAATTGGTAAAAAGAATTTTAAATTGCCAAAGGATGTTGAACCTGCAGAATTAACATATGAGCAGTGTATTGAGATTTCTAAAAATCAACCAAAACCAAGAGGTAAGAAAAAGAAAAAATAGTCAGTTAATACAGCCTAATAGAAATTAGCTAAAGAATGAAGGATTTAAGTATTTATTTCGAAACCTGTAATGAACATGAGGGAGATTCTCCTGGAAAAATAGGCGAATTTATTCTTGGAAATTCTAACGTCAATTATGATGAATTGGCTGAAAATAGTATCGCACTTATTTACGTGCCAGACTATAGAAATAGCGAAATTTCTCAAAATGGAAGCTGGATTGAAGATTTTAGAAAATCACTTTTTGAACTTTATAAAGGAGAGTGGTCAGCTGAGATTTATGAATTAGGTATTATTCGTCCAGGGTCATCTGTTGCAGATACTTATGTTGCAGTGAGAGATGTGGTGACTGAATTGGTGAAAGCGCAAGTATTTCCTGTTGTCATTGGTGGAAGTCAGGATTTGACTTATCCAATTTACCAGGCTTATGAAAAGTTGGAGCAAACAATTAATATTTTGGCGGTAGATTCTGCTTTAGATTTGGGAGATCCAGATCAGTCGATCCATTCAAAAGGTTGGTTAAACAAAATCATTTTACACAAGCCCAATTACTTATTTAACTTCTCATTATTTGGTTACCAATCATATTTGGTAAACCCTCAAGAATTGCAATTGCTTAACGATCTTTATTTTGATGCATTTCGTTTAGGTGATTTCTACAATAATGAAAAAATGGTGGAGCCACAGCTTAGAAATGCAGATATTCTAAGTTTTGATATGAATGCAATCCGTTCATCTGACAATAAAAGTAACCAAAGCAATTTGCCAAATGGCTTTTATGGAGAAGATGCTTGTCGTATTATGCGTTATGCTGGGTTGAGCGATAAACTGACTAGTTTAGGATTGTTTAATTTTTCTCCGCAAGAAAATAACGGCTATCACAGTGATGTGAATTTACTAGCACAAATGATTTGGTACTTTGTTGAAGGTTTTAATCTTCGCAAAAAGGATTATCCAATTGGGAGTAAAACAGCCTATCTTAAATATCGAGTTAATATTGATGATTTCCGTGATGAAATTATCTTTTATAAGAGTAATAAAAGTAGTCGTTGGTGGATGGAAGTTCCTTATCCCAAAATTAAAGGAGTGAAATTGCAACGTCATCTACTTGTACCATGCGATTATGAGGATTACGAGAATGCGCTCAATAACGAATTGCCAGATTTGTGGTTGAGAACATATAAGAAGCTTTCTTAAATCATAGAACAGTTCTTAGGGTTACTTTCTGAATTACCAAACATAAACATTATGAGGGGTGCCTCAATTTGTTAAATGGTAAGCAAAGAAATAATTCATGTTTAAAATATTACTCGGTTCATTTTTTATCCTAACTACTTATTTTTCTGTTGTAAATGCACAACAAGATCGGCAGTTTACACAGTTCATGTTTGATCGCATGTCATACAATCCTGCAATAACAGGTTTTAATGGCTATTGCGGAACAATGATTTATAGAAACCAGTGGGATAGAGTGCAAGACGCTCCAAATACTACGTTACTTAATGTGCAAGGTAATCTTCAAAATTTAAATGTAGGACCAGGTTCGATAGGAGTAGGGCTGTCGCTTTCAAATGATGCAATTGGGTATCAAAAAAATAACAACCTAATAGTGAACGGGGCGTATCATATGCCAACCAATTATGGAATCTTAAGCGCTGGTGTGGGAATTGGGCTAATTAACGTAGGTTTTAATCCTGATTGGATCACACCCGATACTCCTGCAGAAATAGATCCAAGTCTTGAAGGGATTACTCAAAAAATAGGTCAAACTGGGTTTGATAATAATTTTGGAGTGTATTGGTATGGTAAGAAGGATTATTATGTTGGATTCTCTATGACTCATGTTGCGCCAGCAAAGTTGTCTAACTTAAATTATGATGTAGCCCGACATTATTATGTTATGGCTGGTATCAAGAGGCAAATATTAAACACTACTAGGCCCATTTATTTAAATCCAAGTACCTTAATTAAGGCAGATGGATCTACAATGATTTTTGATGTCAACTTAAAAGCGGATTTTTGGTTAACCAATAATTCTTATTTCTGGGGAGGGGTAACTTACCGTTTGTCGGATGCATTTGCTCTAATGGCTGGATATTCTAAGGATAATTTTAAAGTAGGCTATTCCTTTGATGTTATGACCAATCCATTGAAAGATTATGGTAGAGGAACACATGAATTAATGGTTAGTTACTGTGTTTTTCCTCCTAAAAAACCAATATCCAGAACAGGGTTTTTATTTAAATTACACTAGGTATAATAGCTGTTGTAGCGTGAGTATAAAATCATTTGAAACTTAGTTTTAGGTTTTTCCGTATCAAATAATGCAAAGCAATTGATCTACTTCATGTTTAGATCAATATTTGTTGAAGAACTTGCCATATTGAGGTGTTAAAAAAAAAGTGTAAAAATTAGAAAGTGAAATAGTTCAATAAAATAATTTCGTTTTCCATTAATTTTAATTATTTTAGCCACCTGTTGGAGTGTTCCGACGTTAAATGGTATTGAAAAAACTAATTTATGAAGAAAGTTTTATCTCTAGTATTGTGCTGTTTATCAGTAGGTTTTGTCTACGGGCAACAAGATAAACAATTCACGCATTACATGTTTGATCGCATGTCTTACAATCCTGCAACAACAGGATTTAGAGGTTACTGTGGTACTTTGATCTACAGAAATCAATGGGATCGCGTGCAAGATGCACCGAATACAACACTTTTCAATGCGCAAGGGAACTTGCAAAACGTAATTCTTGGGCCTGGTGGTTTAGGAGTTGGTTTATCATTCGCGAATGATGCAATTGGATTTCAGCGTAACAATAATCTAACAGTAAGTGCTGCTTATCACTTGCCAACTGATTTTGGAACATTGAGTGGAGGTATTGGATTGGGTATTATCAATGTTGGGTTTAGTCCTGCATGGATTCCGCCTCAAACTGCTGCCAACTTAGATCCAGCTATTGCATCAATCAATAATAAAATTGGAGCAACAGGTTTTGATCAAAGCTTTGGATTGTACTGGTATGGTAATGAAGGTTACTATGTTGGTTTGTCTGCTACGCACCTTGCTCCTGCAAATCTTGATAAAGTAAGTTTCTCAGTTGCTAGACACTACTATGTAATGGGAGGTTATACTTATGATTTAGGTGAGCAAATAGGAACAAGAAACAAATTAGAATTAAAACCAAGTGTTTTATTAAAAGCTGATGGGTCAACAATGGTGTTTGATGTAAACTTGATGGCTGATTACTGGTTGAATACAGATTCTTATTTCTGGGCTGGAGCGTCTTATAGATTCTCGGATGCAATTGCATTGATGGCTGGATACGGATTCTCACCAAGTAAAAACACAAGCAAAGACATGTTTAAAATTGGATATTCATTTGATATAATGACAAATCCATTGAATGAGTATGGTAAAGGTACACACGAGCTGATGGCGAACTATTGTATGTTCCCTCCGCCGCCTGTTGTGCCACGTCATGGTAACCCATTCATTTTGCAATAGACAAAAAAAAATGTAACCTAATTAAATTACTCTCGTTAATAGAAGACCTAACCCTTATTAAGTCCTGATAGTCGAAAGATAAAGATTGGTAGAAAAAACAAAGGTAGCATGAAGAAATTAATGGTTTTTGTAGTAGGAATTACACTCTTGATATCAAGTTGTAATTCAGGGTCCGGGCATGTGCTCGGAGTGCAGGGAAGAAAAGTATTTTTTCCAGAAATCCCTCTAGGTATGATTTACATCCCTTCAGGTTCTTACACAATGGGTGCAAGTGATCAAGATGTTCCATTCTTGCATCAGTCCCGTTCTCACGTAGTTTCAATACACGCGTTGTATATGGATCAAACGGAGATCACAAATAACGAGTATCGTGAATTTGTACATTGGGTAAGAGATTCAATCTTTTTGGAAAAGGTATATGAAAATACCAATCCAACAGGAAATGATGAGATTGATGATGAGGCAATTGGGGACATGTTAAGTCACCCTGACATCTTTTATGATGAAACAAACATGGAGTGGAAAGAGTTCGATCCAACCGAAACCTATGCAAATAGGGAGTTGTTTTCATTGTCTTGGAAAGTGAGAGGAATTAAGGATAATCAGATTATACCTTTGATATCTGATATGTACTTAAAACCGAATGAAAGATTCTACAAAAGAAGAGAAATTGATACACGTAAGTTGAAATTCCGTTATTACTGGATTGATTTGCAGGAAGCTGCACGTAAAGGTCGGGTGAATATTAAACGTGATGGATATGATAGAGATGGAGAATTCACAAGTCCGTCTTTAGATCCGCAACACCGTGATTTAAAAAATCCTGATCATCCATTTACTGGAGAACCTGTAGGACAAGATTTGGATTTAGGATACTTCAATAAAAAAGGTCAAAACAATGCGTTGAGATCTCATGAAGACAGAAGTCGTTTCATTATTCAAGAAGAGATTAATGTTTATCCAGATACTTTATGTTGGGTTCGTGATTTCACATATTCATTTAATGATCCAATGACAAATATGTATTTCTGGCATAATGCTTATGATAAT
>CAKZPK010000128.1 GCA_937139035.1 uncultured Crocinitomix sp.
CCAGTTTCATGGCCCATAATTTTGTGCACTATTTCACACCAAACAATCCTTTTTAGGACAATTTGTTGCAAGGCAATACACGGATAAGAAATATTAAATTTTGTAGGATAAGATGATCAGTATTAGATATTAGACGCTTGGGTTAATCGATCTTCTTATTGGCAATAATTTTGCAATTTAAATACTTATTCAGTTTTGGGTTACGGGCACAAATATAACAAATGAAAAACGTATTACAGTTGATTTAAGCAATTAATTTTAAATAAGTTACAAACTATAAACACTGATTAAAACACTTATTTTATACGACTAAAACACTAGAAAAACTGATAAGAACAACCTATTGTAAACTGACTATTTCGCCAAGGTTTGACCTCATCAACAACAATCAATTCTGATGGTAAGAGATCATTTAAGCCTTGGTAATAATTCAGGTGTACATTCCATTTTTCAGTTAGGTTATATCCCATCTCTAAATAACTTCCAAAATCGAGCTGATCGAATCCAATATCATCCGAAAAACTAGATGTTTCCGCCCATTCATCATCTATTAAATAATTAGACTTATCTCGATAAGTTCCACGTATCAATACCCCTGTTTGCCAACCAAGTACCAAATTAAACCCTTTACCTTTAGTTCCAACATATATTGGAATAGTTAAATAGGATAAATGGTAGGCCGCGGACCTATTTGAAGAATTAGTTACATATATTTCTCCATCTATACTGAAAAATGAATGGTATTCCGCATCAATTCTTCCCTCAATTTGAGAAAAAGCCATATCCGTTCCGAAATAGAATCGATCATTCAATTGATAATTATAAAACACACCTAACAAACCTGAAGGTTTATAATTTACACGAAACCTTGAGTATTCGGTATCTACAAAATGAGGGGCCGTTTTTGAAAAACCTAGTCCTAACTTAATACCTAAATCATGTTGAGCAAATAATCCTTGATTAGTAAATAAAAAGATTGCTAATGCGATTGTTCTTATATGTTTAATTGACTTCTTCATTTTTTTCTGTTAACGGATTGTTTTGATCAAGTTCAGTTTCTTTATTAGGAAAAACTATTCCTAAGACTATCCCTATCCAAAAACTTGCAATAAAGTGAATATAATCGCGCCATTCATCAAAATACAATAAACCTGTCACCCATAACGCAGTTAAAACACCCCAGAATATAATACTAATCAATACAGCCCTTTTCCCTGGATTTAAATAAGATATGAGCATAGCCCCAAACACTCCAACTATTCCTAATTCAGCACCAAAAGACAAGTCTGTCCCCACAATATTGTAGATTAAATAACCTAATACTCCTGAAATTATAAAAACCAGAAACAAATACAATGGTTTCTTATTGATCAGAAATAAAGTAGAAACGTATGCCAACACCAACATTGAAAAAATCAACATGAACTCACTAGTTTGCACAAAACTGGCTGTAAATATTGACCTTATTTGCAGCTCATTCTCATAAGTGCACTGCACCGCCCAATCAGCAATTCTAAAGTTTACATTGTATTGAAATAAATAGACCACCAATAACATAAACGGGGTAACAAAAGCTGCTAATTGAAGAGACTCAGTTCTCAGAGGTTGAGTACGTTTATATTGATCCAATTTATTTGTTGTTATTCCCCTTTTTAAATCTACCCTTTTCCGAATAATAAATGCACCGTTAATGAACACATTAGACATTATTGGAAGTAGCAGTCCAAAAGAAAATTTAAACTCCATGTCATTTGCTAAAACACCTATTAAAACAAGCAACCCTATCAAAGAAACTCCCCCCAACGCATACTTCGCTTCTTTCAATTTTCCCTCTTCCGCCTTTTCAAGGCCTTGACGAATAATTTCATCATGATCAGGTTTACTTCCAAAAAGCACAAATTCACAATTCGGTCCTTCTTTAATAAATTCAATTGAGTTAAAATTCTCAATCATACTTTGATGCAAGGCTTCTTTATTTGCTTTTTGAATTGCCCTATTATTTCCTCGAAAAGTAAAACCAAAATCAAATGCAAGTCCCTCAATTAAATTAGGGCCAAACAATTCAAAATCTTCTAGTTTTTTAGTATTCATTTTACTGTGAGTCGTTGTTTCCAAAAAGTTTATTATTGTTTATAAGTGGCTTTAAAGGAGCTCTCATTCTTACCCCAAATTAAAGTCGTGCTATCTCTAGTAATGGTTGCGTTTCCTTCATCAGCAGAAAGAGGATCATAATAGTGCTTTCCGTCATTGTCAAACCCCTTTGAAATTAATTGAACCTCTCCACTACTCATTACATTTACCAAAGTATAACCGTAAAATTCAGGATTTTTACTTCCACCATTACCTGCAATTACCTGATAAGTTCCGTGTCCCATTGGTTGATTTCTACTATAAGTATGCGCATGTGCTGACAACATGGCCATAACTGTATCTTCCATTAACTGAGCCCATAATTTTTCGCTTTGCATAAACCCAGCATGAATCGTATCAAAATGCAAAGTAGTATCCAAATCAGACCGCGTATACGCTGGTTTATGTCCCATCACAAAAACATGATCAATTGTTGGGTCGTTGTGATACTCCTCTGTTTTTGCCGTAATCCAATCATAAGCGATTAGTCCTTCGCGACCATGCGGATATGTTTGGCTAGGACCATTATAAGTATCGGTATTCATCATAATAAATGCCACATTACCCCTAACAAAAGAAAAAGTCATTTGATTGTTAATGCTATCAGGCCCTGCAATAAAATCACGATCATCAGGCATAAAGTCTTTCATATAATACATCCAACGTTCGGTTGAACCTGCCAAAGGAAATTCTGAATGCAAAGTATCATTTGGATATTGAGCCTAAGTTAACATTTCGTGATTTCCAGGAACTGCAACCACCTCTATTGACGGCGTTGCACTCATTGGTCCTGTTTGAGCGGTATCATTGTATAATTTCACCCAATGGTCTAGTTCGTTGTTAAGGCGTAATAGGTTTGTTTCAGCCAATACAATGTCGCCAAGAAAAAAGAAAAGGTCAGGTTGCCTATCCAATTCCATTACTTCGTGCATGACACGTTTTAGCACATTAAGATTGGCTGAAGAAGAATCAGTAGCAGCCCAATTCGCAGTATCCTTTCTATCTATCCGGTTGCAACCAACAAATGCAAAGCTTAATAGAACAGAATCTGATATGATTAAATCTGTATTGACAGTAGTAGAATCGCCTGAATTAGAATCAGTCTCTGATCCTGACCCACCGCAACTTGCTAAAAATAAGGTCGTAATAATAAATGTAGATAATTGCTTAAGTTTCATAGGTTAAAGTTTAGGTTTAAGAATTTTGAAGATAGAAATAATTCTTAAACGAAATCTTCTTAAAACCGAACTTAATTGCCAATTACATATAATAACTGTTCTTGTGTATTGAGGTTTAGCTCCAAATTAAAATCATAAAAAGTCACAATGCTTCAATTTTTAAAACAGCAAATTCAATATTCAAAATACGTTGGAAAACTAGTGATTTGAGAACTTATTCATTTTGCGGTGAATGATTATGGTTTGGGCCAACCTAACAACCTCTAACACAAAAACCAATACAATCACACTCCAATAAGTTGTTGAACCATAAAGACCTCCAAACAATTCGATTAAGAAGCCAAATGAGAGCATCATGAAAAGGATACGCAAAGAAAACTGCACATAATAGAGAATAAATGCTTCTTTTTTACGGAGGATAAATAGCGCCGCCGAAATTGCAAACGACGCAATAATGAGCAATCTAAAAATTGAGAATTCGCTATACCCTGTGCCAAACTCAAAATAAAACCGCACTTCTTGATAAGACCTTAATAAAGAAACTCCATCAAGCAATGCAAAAATTATGAGGGTATATTTATAGCGCGTAAATATTGAAAAAAAATCCTTTTCTAGTTCCGAGTCAACCAATTCATCTTCGATCATCTGTTCTAAATTAACTTTTGGGAACAATTGCAATTTGCATAAAACGAATTTCTAAGATTAAAACGTTTTGATATTGAAACTTGCCCCCACCTGTACATATGGCGCTGTAAAACTAGTCTTAGTAAAGTCTTTTGCTTTTCCGTCTAGCTTCCAGTATTTTCCAGAGACGGCAATAGCGTACCCGGCTTTAGCATTTAAACTAATTACTGGTAATGTTAAACGAAATTCAACGTTTGGCTCTAAAGTAAAAACGTCATTTTTAT
>CAKZPK010000129.1 GCA_937139035.1 uncultured Crocinitomix sp.
ATTCTACATTCAGTTGTCGTTTTTGGAGTCTTAAATGACGAGTATGAAGGGGAAGAATATGTTGTTACAAACAAAGGTGATGCCTTGCGAGTAATGACAACAATAGCTGCAGTTATTCGCATGTATTTGGCTGAACATCCTAACATGCAAATTGTGGAGTTTACTGGTATTTTGCGAGAGGATGATGATAGTGAGCATACCTCTCAACGTACCAAGCTTTACACGCGTTTTTTACCCAAAGTATTTCCTTCCGCTATGTGGACAACAGAGATTTCTGGCAATCGAATTTTGGCAAGAAGAATTAAGTAGTAATTACAGTTTTTTAAACAGTATTAACTGTTGCTTTATATTGATGTGAGGTTAATTCGGACTTCGCTTACATTATTATTACGCAGTCTTTCGGAAGTAGGGCTTTGATTTTCTTTTGCTCTTCAAAATCCATTAAATTTTTAGAGATTGAGAGGTACTTCAGGTTTTTTAAATTTCCAATTGATTCGGGTAATTTTTTTAGCAAGTTTGCCTCAAGACTTAAATAGGTTAAGTTAGATAACATTCCAATTGATTCGGGTAACTTTTTAAGTTGATTACCATTAATGCTGAGGTATTTTAAATTAGATAGATCGCCCAAATTCTTAGGTAATTTTTTTATGAGATTTCCATCTAATTCTAAACTAGATAAGCCACTTAAACTCATGATTAAAGGATCTATTTTTTGAATTAAATTACCATCCAGTTTTAAGTTTGTTAAGGTTTTTAATTCGGCTAATTCTACAGGGATTAGTTCCAAACTATTTTCTCCTAAATCTAATTCAACCAATCCTTTCATATTTGAGATTTGAATTGGTAATGTTTCAATAACATTCCCGCGCAAATTCAATAATTTTAACTGCTTTAAATTCAAAAGATCGGTTGGTATTGCGTTAAGGCTGTTTCTTGATGCATCAAGAACCTCTAGATTAATCAATGAAGCCCAGTTTTCAGGAAGTTTTACTAAACGATTTCCAGCAATTTCAAGCTGTTTTAACGACTTTAATTTCAATACAGATTCTGAGATATCAACAATCAAATTATCATTAGCTTTCAAAACTGCGAGGTTGTTTAATTTGCCTAAGGCATCTCCTAAAGTTTTAATTACATTATGATCAAGTTCTAAATATTTGAGTGAGGATAAGTCTCCAATTGGTAAAGGCAAATTTTCTAATAAATTCCAATTTAAAATAAGTGTTTCCAAATTTTCTAAACCGCTCAATGAACTAGGAATCGTACGAACCTGATTAGATGAAATGTTGAGGTATTTAAGGTTGGTGAAATTGTTCACTCCCATAGGAAAAGCAACCAATTCATTTACTTCTAAATGTAAGGTCTCAATAGGGGCGGACCCTTGCGTTAAATTAAGTCCGTCATTGTTCAATTGATTTTCGCTTAGATTCAAATAATTAAGTTGTTTAAGGCTCCATAATTCTGATGCAACAACTGAAATTTCGTTAGCAGCCATGTTCAAGTAATCCAATTCATTTAAAGTTCCAATCCATGATTTAATTTGCGTTAATTGGTTGGATTGTAGCCCTAAAGTGTCTAAGTTTTCTAAGGTTCCAATACTGCTTGGTAAATTCTTTAGCAGGTTTGATCCTAATGTTAATGTCTTCAATTCTGAGGCACCTTTAATACTTCTAGGAACTTTCGTAATGCGATTATTATCCAAGTACAAATAATTCAAAACCGCCATACTGTCAATAGATTTGTGCAAACTCACAATTCCATTTTTTTTAAGTGAAAGCGATTGAATATGTTTGATGTTTTCAAAAGTGACGTACCGAATGATGTTCTCATCTAGGTTAATCTGTGTGGTTTTTAATAGGGTTGCAAGTTCAACAGGAATTGTTTCAAGATCACAATTCATAATGTTTAATGCTATAGCTGGTTCATTTGAATTTATGATTTTAGAGAGCTCTTCGCATTGAGTACTTTGACTTCTGCCCATAAATGAGCAGGAAACGAATAAAAGTAATATGCTTGATTTCAATATGTTTGTTAAATGCATAGGAGCAAATAGTATGTTTTTTCAAATTGGTCGTGTACGGTAACACTGAATTTACAATTTTTATTCCAAATAATTATTGAATCGATTTAGAAATAATTAACAATACGGCGAAAGCATGTGGAAAAATTAGACTAGAATCAAACGGGTATTAGTAGCCTCATATTGAATAGCGTTTAAGCAGTTTCTTTAGCACTTTTTACTATAAATTCTTGCAAGTTTATAGTGTCAATCAATCTTCCATTTTTTAAGTCACTAATTTCAAAAACTGATTTCAATATAATTTTTATTGACCATTAGTCGATTAGTTCTAACATGGAGTCGTTTTCATAGGTTATTTCTATTAAAAATTAATATCTTTACCAGTCGTTAACAAGTCGCGAATATATAAGAGAGATTATGCCAAAAATATTAATCATAGATGATGAAAGAAGCATCAGAAGAACGTTAAAAGAAATTCTTGAATTTGAGAATTATACCGTGGAAGCTGTCGAAGATGGAATTGCAGGTATTAATGAAGCAAAAGCGAATAATTATGACGTTATATTTTGCGATATTAAAATGCCGCAAATGGACGGGATTGAAGTGTTGACGAAATTGAAAAACGACGGTTTGGAAACTCCAATTATCATGATTTCTGGTCATGGAAATATTGAAACAGCTGTTGATTCAATTAAAAATGG
>CAKZPK010000130.1 GCA_937139035.1 uncultured Crocinitomix sp.
AAGCTACGGCTGTACCAATCATAGCTATTGCCGCCAATGGAACCTGTAACCATTTAAGATCAAGAAAATGATATAAGGCAGTCATTCCGGAAACAAAAACAAAAAAGAAAATAATTTCTCTTTTTGTCCAAACCAAAACGCTCTTAAATGGAAATCTTCTTTGTACGTACATTCTTTTTCTTTTAAAATTAACGGTATCTTATTCTTGAATTGTAAAGATGCTTTTATTTCCCTAAATCAATAAAAAGCTTTACCTGTTTACCATGTTCTACAACCATATTTGGTTTTCCGTTATGCTCTGTTATCATTCCTGTAAAACACACTTCTTCATCTTTCAAATATACCTCTGGTTGGTAATCAAAATTATTAATATTGGATTCAAATATTGAAACAGTAAATATTTGATTGGGAAATTTCTTGTCCAAATTAATGAACACATGCCCTTTTTCATGTTTTTTTACACTCACTACTTTTCCACATACTGTTCTCTTTTTCTCATTACCAATAAACACATGTACTCCGTCTGTACTCAATGTATTTTTAGGTAAACGTTTTCTTGCAATTGCTACTACATCTCCCTTTTCTTGCTCAGGTAACCAAAACTGATAGTCATTTTTTGCTTCTATTTCATTTTCTAAAGGATCCTCCAAATTTGAAAAAAGATCATATCCCAAAATGACCTCAGCACTATCAATACTCACGGCATATGACTCTATTGGTTTCTGTATTTTTTCATTTGGCATTATATAAGCAATTGCACGATTGTTCTTGCTGTCTAATACCGCCTTAACAAAATATTTTGGTACCGACAATCCATTTGAGCTTCTTTCAACCTTTGCCAACTCAGCATTTAAAACAGGTGCCGTAACAACCACTAAATGCGTCTCGTTCGTCACAACATATTCTCGTAAATTATTTTCTAATTCTGCCCATTTTTCTCTATTAAAATCTCCAACCTGTGGAGACATATTAGAATAGTAATAGCTTTCTGATAACGCTAAAGAACTCCATCTAAAATCTGCAGAAGGAGCTAAATGTCCTCGATCATAGCCAAAGCCGTCATATTTATAACTGCTATCTGCCTTCAACGTTTTTAAAAAGTAATCTTTCTCTTGAGCTGTTCCTGTTTTTACTAAATCATCTTCTCGAAAATCATTTGTTCTAGCAACATTCCCCTCCATGATTGCAGGTAAAATGACGTGCATTACCCAATTAGCTTGCTCATGTTCTTCGTTATAACACAATTGCATTGCAGCATGTTCTATAATTTCCTCGGCTTGTTCTCGCTGAGGTACGCCAACTGTTGCTATTTCATCTTGAATCCATTTTAGGCGTATCAATTCTAATTCACCCATTAATTTTTGCTTCAAATTTTCAATTGAATCAAGCTGTTGATCTATTTTTTGAAATTCTGGACCATCTACTTGTCCGTAACAAATAGATGAAATCATTAGTAACGCAACTATGATTTTCATTTAGAGTAGTTTTAAGTAACGATACCAAACTGTTTATCAAATATTATTGAAATAATCATAAATATCTAACGCACCTAATTAAATTCTCCTTCATAATACACATCCTCAGACTCAAACTCCCTATCAAATCCATTATTTTCAATTCTATTATTTTTAAATATAAATGTTTCATGATCATCAACCTCTTGCTGCCAAACCTGCCCGTCAATATTAGTATATGCACCCAATGAGTTATTGTGAATATAATTATGTTCAACGTAAATAGTTCCGTTCCCCATGTTGTCATGCAAACCTGCTAAACCACAACCATTCAAATCACAATTCACAATTGTTACATTATCCGCTCCTTCAAAACCAATGACTCTACCCGTACAATTTTGCCCAGATGCATCTCCTCGCATTAAATGCATCATATGCAAATTGTCCACCACAATATTGTTTCCTGATATCCACATTACATTATCGTACAATTGATCAATTAAAATAGAAACTCCGTCCTCTCCACTAATAATGATATTTTCACCTTGAATCCCAATTCCACTATCATTAACGTATTTGCCAGAATCAATTAGTACAAACACATTCTTTCTTGACTCAGAAAAATATTCAAAAGGATCTTTAATTGCTCTTTCAGCACCGATATAAACAGTATCTAAATCACTTGCCCCAAAATGAATATAATCGGCATTCGTTTTCCAACCAAATTCTTCTTGCTCAGTATTTAAGGATTCAGGCTCCTCATATACGGTGTCTTCCTGAATATCTAACGGTTCTGGTTCTTCATTAATCACTTCAACGGTTTCAGTATTATTTTTCTCATCTGTGTTTTGACAGGAAAAAGCAAGTAATAAGATGGCAATAATTAAAAGTTGGTTAGTTTTCATATCATAAAGCATTAGGTTCACAAGATAAGAATTCTTCAAAGGTTGTGCTATCTCACCTCTATTCTTGATTGAGAAACAAGTAAATCTAAAACCCTTATATTTAATTCACTAATGACAAATGTCCAATTTTTCAAAAAGCATTCGTCTTAGAATCAGAACAATTTAAATAAATACATCATGAAATATTCGATACAACATCAATTTCATATTGCTGCCAACAAAAATACAGTTTATGATGCCCTAACAACTATAAACGGGCTGCGTAATTGGTGGACAATATTGACAGATGGTGATCCAAAAATTAACGGAGAACTCCAATTTAACTTTGGCGATTATATCGGTCCCAAAATGAAAGTTACGGCATTAGTTCCTAACGAATCAGTTGAATGGGTTTGCGTTGACAGCAAACATGGCTGGCAAAACCACACCTTTAGTTTTAAACTGGATATTGCCGAAGGTAAAACAGCTATAAGTTTTATACATAACGGTTGGGATGAGCAAGGAGAATTTTACGCTCATTGTAATTTTAGCTGGGGAAGATACTTAGAAAGCTTAAGACAATATTGTCAAACTGGCAATGGTGAATCGCACGGTTCACAAGGATATAGAAAATAATTTAAATAAAATGTCCTATTCTGAAAAGCACAATCGTCTATTAGATAACAGGACAATAAAACAACACAATATGAAAGAATTTTTATACATCATTAGAGGAGGAGACGAAAAAATGATCAATGCATCTCCCGAGTATTTGCAAGAACATATGCAACAATGGGAAGAATGGATGGGAGGAATTGCTCAGAATGGGCAATTAGTTGGAGGACAACCTTTAGAATCTGTAGGAAAAACGTTGATTGAAAGTGGCACTAAAATAATTGACCGCCCATTAGCAGAAGGAAAAGAGTTAGTTGGAGGTTATATAATTGTGAAAGCCGAGTCATTGGATGAAGCCTGTGAATTAGCCAAAGGATGCCCCGGTTTTGTACATGGCACTACCATTGAAGTTCGGGAATTAGCCGCTATGTAAATCAGTGAATTTTAACCAATAAATATAGATCAAAATGAAACAATTTTTAGTAAATTATTACTCGTCTCCGGCAGCAATGCAAAAAATGGCAAACTCAACTCCTGAAGAAAAAGCTGCAGGAATGAAACCTTGGATGGATTGGAAAGAAGCAATGGGCGAAAGCTTGGTAAATATGGGCGCTCCATTAATGCCAGCTCAAGTTTTAGGAAGTGATGCCGCTGCAAAAGCAACTGCAACAGGTTATTCAATTATTCAAGCTGCAGATGTTGATGCTGCAAAAGCGCTATTAGCAAATCATCCTCATTTACAATGGGACGCAGATTCTTCAATTGAGATATCAGAATGCATGTCAATGTAAAAAACAAGATTCTATGACTACATTTAACAAGTAGATGGAATCACATGCAATTCATACAAAAATTGACCATCTTTTCAGGCAAGAATCTGGAAAGATGGTTTCTGTTTTGGTTAATATATTTGGTTCAAGCAATATAGAATTGGCAGAAGATGTTGTACAAAACACTTTGATTAAAGCTTTAGAAGTTTGGAAGTACAAAGGTATTCCTGATAATCCTGCAGGTTGGCTTTATCGCGTAGCAAGAAACAATGCCTTGGATATTATTCGGCGAGAAAAACGAAGCGAGTTATTCGATTTTTCTGACCCAAAGCGACAATTATTAACCTCAGAATATACATTACCAACCGTACTCAATAATTTTTGGGAAACGGACCAAATAGAAGATGACTTTTTAGGAATGATGTTCGCCTGTTGTCATCCAGATATTTCCAAAGAAAATCAAGTCACTTTTATTCTTAAAACATTGTGTGGCTTTAGCACAAAAGAAGTTGCGCGTTCATTTATTACCACCGAAGAAATTATTTCAAAGCGAATTTATCGAACAAAAGAGCATTTTCGAAAACATCAAATTTACCCCACCATTCCAGCAGGAGAAGAACTTGAAAGTAAATTGGGGGTAATTTGTAGTGTTATTTACCTCATGTTTAATGAAGGGTACAGTGCCACGCATAATGACATGAAAGTGCGAGAAGAAGTGATATCTCAGGCGCTTTTTTTAGGCAAGGCTTTATTAGACAATAAAAAAACGTGTTATCCTGAAGTGTATGCTTTGATGGCAGTAATGTGTTTTCATTCAGCGCGGCTTAAAAGCAGATTATCAGCTACAGATGAACAAGTTTTACTAGCGCATCAAGATCGTACTCTATGGAATATTGAATTGATCAACCTAGGACTTTCATATTTAGTGCAAGCCAATAAAGGAAACCGCATTAGTATGTATCATTACGAAGCTTTTATTGCTAGAGAGCATTGTATTTCGCCAACCTACGAAGTAACGAATTGGCAAGCCATATTAGCTGTATACGATCAAATGCTAAGTCATAAATTTGACCCCATTATTTATTTAAATCGAACACTTGCTTTAATGGAAGCCGAGGGACCAAAAAAAGCATTGGGTGAAATGAAAAAGGTGGTTGAAAACAAGCATTTAAAAAAGTACTATCTCTATCATTCAGCACTGGGGGAAATATATCTTAGACTCAACAAAAAAACAAATGCTAAACGTTGTTTAACAGAAGCAATTTCCCTCACCAATTCTCCTACAGAAAAAGCTTTTCTTGAAAAGAAGATTGTTGCTATTAAGCTCTCTTGAGAAAACGCATTAAATAAAAAGCTGCGGCTCCTCCAAAAAACGGTGATAAAATGTAAACCGTTAAGAAACTAAATTGAGTAGCAGGAAATGCTGCGTCTCCCCAACCGCCTAAATAGGCCCATAATCTAGGTCCAAAATCCCGTGCAGGATTTAGCCCTGCTTGCGTATATGGAGCTACAAAACAGATAATTAAAGTTACCGTTAAGCCAATCAATAATGGTATTAAATTTTTGTTTAGTGTTTTTAATTGTACCAACCAAAATATGACCACAACTAGCAAAAATGTTCCTAATGCTTCCATAGTGCTAGCTAAATGAACGGAAACATTTAATTCATCTGCATAACCAGGATTGGGAAAAAACTCGCCAAACATCATTGCTGTATTCTGAGACTCTATGGTGCCACGCACAATTCCATTAGCCTCTTCAAAAACACTAATATCATTACTCAAAAATGCATACAATAATGCACCAGCAGCAAAAGCTCCAATTGTTTGACTAATGGTATACAAGAAGAATTTTTTGATAGAAATTTGCCCAGCCAAAGTCATAGCCCAACTTACAGCAGGATTTAAATGTGCATAGCTTATTTTTCTGCTAGCAAATATTGCCAATGCAACTCCAATTCCCCAAACTATTGCAACCTCTAATAAACTGCCAAACCAACCAAATAAAATGGTAACGCCAACAGAGCCACAACCAATAAAAACTAGAATAAAAGTACCTATGAACTCGCTTAAAAGTTCCTTAAAATTGTCCATGCTACTTTATCTCTGAAAAAACATAAAACAATTCTGTTGCTATTTGAAAAGAGCGATAATCATACATGCTTGATTCCAGCGGAGAATCATCAAAGGCTTTAGGATCTTCATACCGAATTGGAATGCGCTTTTCGCAACCTGCTACAAATGGGCAATTCTCATCTGCGTGCGAACAAGTCATAATTGCCGCAAAATTTTCAGAAGGGTTTGTAGCATCTTCAAGCAATTTTGAAAAAGCAGTAATTACGCCTGCAATTGCGCTATACTCAATTGTATAATGCGGATTTTCGCCGCCAGGGGAACTAATATGAAAACCAAATCGTTCTAATGATTGCACGGCTCTAGGATTCATAGCAGTTACTTCTACCCCACTTGAATAACTTTTTATTGCAACGCCATAATAATCGGCTGCAACCGTTGCCCAAATCTGTGAAAATTGACTTCGGCGGGAGTTATGCGTACAAATAAAATTGAGATGAACTTCTTCTTCTTTATCCTTCTTCCTTTGAACAAAATCAGCTAATACCTTTAATTCTGTCCTTCGGTCTTCAGAAATGTCATTGAAATTAATCTTTTCAACAACCTGCTTCAATAAATGATACATTTTATGGTATTAACAACAACCTGAACCAGGTGTACATGAATTTTCATTCCCTAATGCACCCATAGCAACTTTTACTTTTGTTTCTGGCACACCACATTTATCTTTTGCTAAGCAATCTGTTGTTTTGGAAGTCAATAAAAAATTATCATCCTTATAGTCTAAACCATACTTACCAATTGTTGCACCTTGATATTCCACTTCTATTTCCAAATCTTCAATATCCAGTGCTTTTTCTGACAATTCAATGATGTTAATTAACTTCTCAGGATGCAAACGGTGATCA
>CAKZPK010000131.1 GCA_937139035.1 uncultured Crocinitomix sp.
GTAAACGGGTTTAATGAAATTTGAACCGTACGGGCACTTGGCCCAGTGTCAATCATTATATCGATCATGAAATCTTCCATGGCCGAATAAAGATACTCCTCAATAACTGGTGTTAGTCGGTGAATTTCATCAATAAAAAGTACATCTCCCTCTTCTAAATTCGTTAACAAACCAGCGAGATCTCCAGGTTTATCCAATACGGGACCACTTGTTATTTTAATACCCACCCCCATTTCATTGGCAATGATATTGGCTAAGGTTGTCTTACCCAACCCTGGAGGCCCGTGTAGTAAAACGTGGTCCAAAGATTCTTCTCTTTGTTTCGCGGCTTCAACAAAAATCGTGAGGTTGTCTGTGACTTTTTTCTGACCTGCAAAATCTTCAAAAGATTTTGGTCTTAATACATTATCAATTTCCTCTTCATGTGAAAATTGTTCCTCGTCTCTATAATCAAATGATTCCAAATCAAAAATTTTACATAAAGATAAGGAATTAGTCGATAGTGGTTAAAATTTCGGCATTAGCTTTCTTAGGTATATTTGGATATTAACTACTCCACCTCCAACCATAGCCAATTTGAATACGTCATACAATCTGATAGTTGGAATATCAAAAGTTAACTATAATGAAACAATATCCCGCAAAACCAAAGAAACGAAAAAAGACTATTGATAAGAACAATCGATTTGATAAGTCTGTCCTTAGCGCGTCGAAATATAAATTATTAGACGCATTTAAAGAACGAAGAAGCAGAACAGAAGAGTTGATTGAAAAAAGTAATGTAATACATGGAAAAAGTATTTGCCCTGGATGTGGATTTCCAACCATAGATGAACCTGACAACTATGAAACATGCATAATTTGCTCATGGGAAGATGACGGAAGGGATGACAAGAGTGATTCTAGTATACATTTGCCCAACTCACTTTCATTGGTTCAACACAGAATCAATATTGCTATATACATGGAGGGCTTTGAAAGAAAATATACCATCACTAATTCAATTGATGATGTAATAAGAAACATAAAATCATTTGAAGAAAAAGTGTCCAACGGACATGAAGAGATAGCAATAGATTTTGAAACGAACTTAAAGAAGATATTCCCAACTCAAAATAGACTGGAATAATTTGCAATTTAATTCGCTCAAAAAGATAAATTTTAAGCCAAACAAAAAGCCCGTTTACAAATTGTAAACGGGCTTTAATATTATATATAATTTCTACTAATGCTCTTCTTCACCTTCTCCAAGTGGAACTGTCTGAGGAATGTAATCCTCTTCCGCACCTGGCTTAGAGTAATCATACGGCCATCTGTGTACTTCTGGAATTTCTCCAGGCCAGTTACCGTGTACGTGCTCTACAGGAGTAGTCCACTCTAATGAGTTTCCTTTCCAAGGGTTCTGAACAGCTTTTTGTCCTTTGAACGTACTGTAGAAGAAGTTGAATAAGAATATGATTTGCGCTAAACCACCTACAATTGCGAAGATTGAAATAACAACATTCAAATCCATAATCATTTCAAATTGTTGCGAATCAAATCCTTCATAAACACTATAGTCATAATATCTACGAGGTGCTCCTCCAATTCCTACAAAGTGCATTGGGAAGAATACCCCATAAGCCGAAACTAATGTCAACCAGAAGTGAACCATACCCAATTTAGCATTCATCATTTTTCCATACATCTTAGGGAACCAATGATAAACACCGGCAAACATACCAAAGATGGCAGATAATCCCATTACAACGTGGAAGTGAGCAACTACAAAGTAAGTATCATGTACAGCTATATCCAACGCTGAATCTGCTAAGATGATTCCTGTTACACCACCCGTAATGAATGATGAAACCAAACCAATAGAGAATAACATTGCTGGTGTATACTTGATATTACCTTTCCAAAGTGTAGTGATGTAGTTAAACACTTTTACAGCAGATGGAATTGCAATTAATAAAGTTGTAAATACGAATACACCACCTAAGAATGGATTCATTCCAGAGATAAACATATGGTGTCCCCATACGATAAACGATAAGAAACCAATTGCCAAGATTGATCCAATCATTGCACGGTAACCGAAAATTGGTTTACGTGCATTAGTTGCTACAATCTCAGATGTTAAACCTAACGCTGGTAGTAATACGATATATACCTCAGGGTGACCTAAGAACCAGAATAAGTGTTCAAACAATATTGGTGATCCACCAGATTGTTCTAAAACTTCTCCAGCAATAATAGTATCATTCACATAGAAACTTGTTCCTAAAGTACGATCCATTAACATTAACACAACCGCAGATACAAGAACTGGGAAAGAAAGTACACCTAAGATAGCTGTAACGAAGAATGCCCAAATAGTAAGAGGCAATCTTGTCATTTTCATTCCTTTTGTTCTTAAGTTTAATACCGTTACGATATAGTTCAAACTTCCTAATAAAGAAGAGGCAACGAAAATAGTCATTGACAATAACCATACTGTCATACCAGCACCTGAACCAGGAATAGCTTCTTCATAAATAGATAATGGTGGATAAATTGTCCAACCTGCAGAAGCAGGACCAGTTTCTAAAAACAAAGAGTAAAGCATTAAAATACTAGACAAGAAGAATAGCCAATATGAAATCATGTTCAATAAACCTGAAGCCATATCACGTGCACCAATTTGCAACGGAATTAGAAGGTTACTAAATGTACCTGAAAGTCCACCCGTTAAAACAAAGAATACCATGATAGTACCGTGTATAGTAACTAAACCTAGGTACATTCCACGATCGAGGACTCCATCTGGTGCCCAAGTATCTCCTAAAAAGAAAGATAAAACACTATTGCTTTCCCCTGGCCAAGCCAATTGGATTCTAAATAGAATCGACAGAATAACGGCTACAACAGCCATGAAAATAGCTGTAATCAAGAATTGTTTCCCGATCATTTTATGATCTTGCGAAAAGATGTATTTCGTAATGAAACTCTCCTTGTGATGATGTCCGTGATCAGTATGAGCTGCTGCTGACATAATTTATTCCTTTTTATATAATTTTTTCTATTCTAATTAACCTTTATACTAGTGACTGTGTTCATCACCGTGATCTTCTCCACCTTCTTCTGCATGATCGTCATGATCTTCGCCATGCTCGTCACCATGGTCTCCATGATGAGCAGGCTCTGGCCAATCCATACGTTCAGTATCAATTCCTGTTGGTGCAACAATAGAATCATTGATTGCCATACTAGCCAAAGGTCCATTTTTCCATTCAATGAATTCTTCTTCAGTTCCAACAGTTACTGCCATTTTCATATTTGAGTGAGATACACCACAAATCTTATTACACATTAAAATGAAGTTGAAATCAGGGTTCTGCAATTTCGTTCTCATTTCTGAAGTAGTGTAAATAGGAGTAATTTTTAGTGAAGTACGTTGACCTGGTACACAGTTCATTTGCGCTCTAAAGTGAGGGAAATAAGCCGAGTGTAGTACATCCTGAGATCTTAATACAAAAAAGTACTCTTGATCTTTAATTAAGAACAATTCCTTTGTTACAAAATCATCTTCAGCAAATGCATTGATTGAATCACCATACATTTCAGTCATGTCTAAAACACGCTCACGAATACGCTCAAGTTTCTCAACCTTAGCATTCATTTTGTTTAAGTTGGCTTGAGAATAAGCTTTTAAGTTATTTGCTTCAAGCTCAATATTCTCATTCAATGTAATTATTTCATCATTCAAACCTTTAACTCTCCACAATACACTATTGTCAGTTACAAGTCCTAACGGATTGCTATAAGATGTTCCAGATTCTTTATCATCAGCATTTCCAATTAATTTATAATCAGAAAAACCTAATTTATTATCATCACCAGAATAACGCGCTGTCCAGTCAAACTGTTTCGCATAAAGCTCAACAACAACTGCATCATCAGAAGGTTCTCCAGTAATTTCATTCCAAGTCATTAATCCTAGGATGATGATTACAGCTAATACACCAGCAGGGACAACAGTCCAAATCATCTCTAACTTATTATCATGTGGAAACCAGTGCGCTTTGCGATCTGGATGGTAAGAATATTTCCATGCAAACACAAATAATAAACCGTTTGTCAACATAAAAACTGCGATAATGATAACCCAGTTCACATTGAACAACCAATGAATCTTTTCACCTAATACTGAAGCAGGTTCTGGTAACATACCATTTCCATAAACAGCTAACATCCAAAAGAACGAACCAAAGAACAATAATAAAAATACCAACATCAATGAAGCATTTATATTATTAACTCTTAAGTCAACATCTTCTTCTCTCTTTCCTCTAATTTTCGAAGAAAGTTCATATACACGCATTATCTGTGCTATTGCAATGACAGCTAATACGACTACGACTAAAACAACAAATTTCATTCCCATTTCTTACTTTTTAATCTAGATAATAACTTAAATATGGTGGTGTTTACTTTCATCCAAATACGGGTGATTCTTAGGCATCAATGGTGCCTTAGTCAACGTGTTTAACACGAAGTATGTAAATACTCCAGCAAACGTTAAGAACAAGCCTATCTCCATAAATCCGATAGTACCATACTCACCCATTGAACCAGGAGTAACTAGCATATAAACATCTGCCCAGTGACCAATAATAATTGCAACACAAACAAACATTAAGATTCCAGCATTACGTTTCGCATCTGCAGACATTAAGATTAACATTGGAATAATAAAGTTAATCATAAACATACCCCAGAATAAATACTTGTACTCAGTAATACGCTGTACATAATAAATTACTTCCTCAGGAATATCAGCATACCAATATAACATGAACTGAGAGAAGAATAAATAAGACCACAAGAAGCTAGTTGCAAAAATCCATTTACCTATATCGTGAATGTGACTATCATTAACTTGTTGTAAGTGACCTTTTTTCTTTAAGTATAAAACAATCAATAAAATTGTCGTCATTGCAGTACACCACATTCCACCAAACACATACCATCCGTATAATGTAGAGAACCAGTGCGTGTCAATTGACATAAGCCAGTGCCAAGATGAAGTAGAACTAAAGTATCCGAACAACACCAAGAATAAAGCAGCTTTAGAGAAGTTTTTAAAGTGAATTTTTGTTCCACCTTCTAAATCCTCAGCTAAACTTCTTTTTCTGAAACCTTTATAAAACAAAAAGTAAGTTGCGAAGTAAATAATAGTTACAACCCAGAAAAACGGTTTAGTTAAAAATGGTGCCTTACCAGCAATAATTGGATCATGTGCAACAATATCCGGATCCATCCACTGGTAAATATGACCAGTATGGTGACCGTGTGTTGTTTCAGCTCCAAAAAATCCACCGTCTGTAAATGTTAATACTAAAAACACAGCGACTAAGATTCCCATACCCACTAATACATATGAGGCAACTCCTTCTACCACACGTTTAACTGCAACTGACCAACCTGTCTCTGTTGCATATTGCAATGCTAGGAAGAATAATGCTCCCAATGCAATTGCAAAGAAGAAGAATCCATCAATCAAGAAGTTAGACATTAGTCTTGTTCCGAATTGATCTGTTCCGCTATTTTGAACGATTCCGATAATAAAAGCCAGCAAGCCGACTCCAATTACTGCGAAAATTGTTTTTTTAGCTTTAGTTGAAATTTGAAATTCCATGTACCTTACTTTTCTAAATAATATTAAACTTCCTAATGTTCTGCATCAATTACTTCCACGGCTTCTTCAACCGCTTCTAATACTTCGATTCCAATTGGATCACCTTCATTAACCATTGGTTCTGCATCAGCAGGGGCTAGTGTTGGCTCTCCTTGTTCTTTACCCATTAATCCTTCTACGTAATGAACAATTTTCCATCTTTCAACAGGATTCACTTGTGACGCGTGTGATCCCATTGCGTTTTTACCATAAGTAATTGTATAGAAAATTTCACCAGCAGTTAATTCTGGTTTATATGGACCAGGTGTTGGGAATTTACCGTTACCATTTGTAATAACAGATCCTTGACCATCTCCAGACTCACCATGACAGTGAATACAGAAGATACCATATAATTCTTCACCCTCTGTCATTACATCCTCAGACCAAGCAATTGGGTTTACATCATTCTTAGCTCCATTACGACCAGCAGTATCTTGAGCTACACCGTATAATCCGTGCGACTTATCAACTCCTACTGGTCCACCATGATTATAAGGTGTTAAAAACTCATCTCCGCTATAAGGAATCGTTCCGGCTGGTGGTATAAAAGAGAATTTCTCTTCTACCAACAATCGTGCTTCCTCATCATATCTACCTTCAACTTCACCATAATCCACATAAGCTTCTACTGCAGGAGAACGATACATGTCTGGCATGTACTCCAAACCTGGAGAATTGCTATCAGCCTTACAAGACATCAATGTTCCTGATACGGCTATGGACGCTATTGTTAAAATTTTAAATGCTTTCAGTTTCATTTGCTCAATATTATCATTCACTATCAAATGGTACTTTCTCAATTGTTACTTAATAACAACGTAATCTTTTTCTTCAATTTCAATAATCTCAGTTTCCTTAATTTTTGCATGCAATTCGCTTGCAGAAAACTTCGTATTATCAGATAATCTTATCTCCATTACAAATCTATCATCCGTAGTTCTTGGATAAGGATTATCTGCTGGCATACCTGGTAATGTTTTATTTCTAAATAAATAAGTAATTGCCATACCATGAGCCGCAAATAATACAGTAAACTCAAATGTAATTGGAACAAAAGCCGGGAAGTTTTCTAACAAGCTAAAGTTCGGTTTACCACCAATGTTCATTGGCCAATTGTCAATCATCATATATTTGAATCCAACAACGGCTAGTGCCATTCCTAATAATCCAAACATGAAAGAAACAATTCCTAAACGGGTATGCTTCACTCCAATTACAGGATCAATCCCGTGAATTGGAAATGGTGAGAACACGTCTGTAATATGTACTCCTTCAGATACTAATTTCTTAGCACCATCCAAAAGGACCATATCATCATCATACATTGCGTATATTACTCTGTCAGCCATGTGATTCTTATTTATTCATTAATGTTTTAGCTTGCTCAGCCCAATTATCTCTTTCTGCTCTCCCAGGGAAAGTTCCAGTAATTGAGTCTAACAAATCATATTCTGATTTCGTCATTTTACTTACTTGCTCGAAAGTATAAATGCCGATCTCGTTTAATGTTCCTTCTAATTTTGGTCCTACTCCACTAATTAGTTTTAGATCATCTTTAGATTCAGCAGAACCTTGACCTAATTTTTCCATTAGTGAATTAATACGACTCTCTTTTTCTTCTTCTGAAATAGTTTCTACTGCAGGCTCCTCTTTTGTCTCTATAGCTTCAACTACAGGTTCTGCAACCTCTTGAACTGGTTTTGCATTCTCTACAGCTGGAACAGGCTTTTCTACAACAGGTGCAGTATTATTTTTATAAGACTCTCCTGAAGTTTTCAAGATTGTTTTCAACTCAGCAATTGGTAACACTGGGAAATATCTAGCAAAGGCCAAATAGAACACGAAGAATAAACCAATAGTTCCAATATAGATTCCTATATCTACCCAAGTTGGGTGGAACATACTCCATGAAGAAGGTAAATAATCTTGGTGAAGTGATGTTACGATAATTACAAATCGCTCAAACCACATCCCGATATTTACAACAATCGAAATAAAGAATGTAAATAATAAACTTCTTCTTAGTTTTTTGAACCACATTAACTGTGGAGAAACAACGTTACATGTCATCATAGAAGCATATGCCCACCAATATGGTCCAGTTGCTCTGTTGATAAATGCATAAGACTCATATTCAACACCTGAATACCAAGACATGAAAAGCTCAGTTAAATAAGCAACCCCAACAATTGAACCTGTAACCATAATTACAATGTTCATGTATTCGATATGCTTAACGTGTAAATAAGCCTCTAATTTTAATCCTTTTCGTACAATCAACATGATTGTTTGTACCATAGCGAATCCTGAGAATACCGCCCCCGCAACGAAATATGGCGGGAAGATTGTTGTATGCCAACCTGGTATAACCGACGTGGCAAAATCAAATGATACAATCGAGTGTACTGAGAATACTAGAGGAGTTGCTAATCCAGCTAATACTAATGATACAATTTCAAAACGATTCCAGTGCTTAGCTCTACCTGACCATCCAAATGACAAAATAGAGTACATTTTTTTCGATACTGGATTTTTAGCTCTATCTCTAATAGTAGCAAAATCAGGTAATAAACCAATGTACCAGAATACGAATCCTACTGATAAATAAGTTGAGATCGCAAATACATCCCAAAGTAGTGGTGAGTTAAAGTTTACCCATAAAGAACCAAATTGATTTGGAATAGGCATTACCCAATATCCAACCCAAAGACGTCCCATGTGAATTAGCGGGAAAAGTCCTGCCATGAATACGGCAAAAATTGTCATGGCTTCCGCAGCACGGTTAATCGCCATTCTCCATTTTTGACGGAATAATAATAGTACTGCCGAGATCAATGTTCCGGCGTGACCAATACCTACCCACCAAACGAAGTTAGTAATATCCCATGCCCATTGTACAGTCTTGTTCAATCCCCAAGTACCAATACCGGTACCTAGCAAGTACAAGACGCATCCAATTCCGAACAAACCTAATATAAGGGCTATTCCAAAAAGTACATACCAAGTTTTTGGAGCCTTTCCTTCGATAGATCTACAGACGTCTTCCGTAATATCATGATAGGTCTTGTGACCTAAAATTAACGGTTCTCTTATTGCAGCTTCCTTTTGCATTCGTGTCGTTTTAGTTTTATCTAAAAAATATTATTCTTAATGTCCAGTTCCGTGAGAATCAACTTCTCCTCCGTGCCCAGTATCTAAACCATGATCTCCATTATCGTCATGTGCATCTCCACCTTCGTGCTCATCACCATGAGAATCTCCATGTCCGTGCGCTGTTTGAATTTCAGCCAACTCAGCATTTACTTCATTTCTCACTTTAACTTTATACCAAATATTTGGCTTAACTCCAATTTCTTCAAGAGCTTGATATGCTCTTTTCTCTTCAGAAGATTTACGGATTTGAGATTCAACATCATTCCAATCTCCAAAAGTAATCGCGTTAGATGGACAAACATCTGCACAAGCAGTTGAAACATCTCCATCAACTACAGGACGATCTGCTTTCTTAGCAACTAATTTTCCTGATTGAATTTTTTGAACACAGAAAGAACATTTTTCCATTACCCCTCTAGTTCTTACTACAACATCTGGATTTAATACCATACGTCCAAGATCATCCTGTGCAGGGTTCACTTCAGTAAATTTTCTATAAGATGGGTAGTTGAACCAGTTAAATCGACGTACTTTATAAGGACAGTTATTTGCACAATATCTTGTACCAATACATCTGTTATACGCCATTTGGTTTAACCCTTCATTTGAGTGTGTCGTTGCCGCAACTGGACAAACTGTTTCACATGGAGCGTGATTACAGTGCTGACACATCATTGGCATATACGCCACTTTTGGATTGTCTGCTGGTTTTTTCAACCCTGCAAAACCTTCTTCTTCAAATTCTTCAGGAACTCTCGTTCCAACAGTAGCTTCAATATCAGAAGCATAATATCTATCGATACGTAACCAGTGCATTTCTCTTCCTCTTCTAACCTCATCTCTACCAACAACTGGTACATTGTTTTCAGATCCACAAGCTACTACACAAGATCCACATCCTACACAAAGGTTCAAGTCAATCGACATTCCCCATCTGTGTCCAACATGCTCTACTGGATGCTCATCCCACAAATCAAACTCTTCTGTTAGTTTCTCTTCGTGATTCCAACCAGAATGTAATTTATGTCTATGATTATAAGCCTCAGCTTTCTCGTGCTTATAAATATCAAACGTAGTTTCTTTCATGATGGAATTTCTTGCCATCACTGTAGCATGCGTTTGAGTACAAGCTAATGTATATTTGTTTCCAGTATCTGTAACAGTTGCGTTAAACGCTTCCATTACACCGCCTTTTGCTAATAAAAAGGCATTCGCTCCAATCATTTCTGTTGAAGCCTCACCGTAATCACCTACTTGTTGGTAAGCTGATTTTCCAATCGCTTCTCCTTGAGCACCACGTCCATAACCGAAAGCAATACCAATTGTTCCTGGTGCTTGTCCTGGTTGAGGATATACTGGTAAATCAATTGAAGCATCTCCTACTGTTACCGTAACAACACTTTGCTCTTCTCTTTGTCCAAGTCCTGTGTTATACTTATTCTCCATATCAGATGGAGCCATAGTAGCATAGTTGTCCCAAGTTACTTTTGAAATTGGATCAGGCAACTCTTGTAACCAAGGGTTGTTTGCATGAATTCCAGCTCCTAAACCAGCCTTTTGATAGAAAGCAATTTCCGTTCCTTGACTTGTTACGGCTTTCTCTGCAGTTGCGGCTTTATTTAAGTTTCCGTTAAATGCAATTGCACTTGCAGGAATTTCGCTATCTGCTCCACAGCTATTGTGGACCATTGCTGACCAATAAGAATGGAAGTCTGCGTGTTCAGTTTGCGTTGGGAATCCCCATTGCTTCCAAATATCACTGATATAATCATGATAGTTTTTACTGCCCTTACCAACATGCGAAGCCATTCCAGCCCAAATCATTAAAGACTCAGCCGCAGGACGCGTATCATGTAATGGACGAATAGTTGGTTGTGCTAAAGAATAATGATTTGCTTTAGGATTAAAGTCATCCCAAGATTCCAAAGCATGGCTATTAGGACAGATGTATTGGAACAAAGTTGCCGTTTCATCTGCATATCTTGCCATTGACACTGTTAATCCAACTTTAGCAACACCAGCTGCAAATCCAACAGCATCACCATATGAATAAACAGGGTTTGTATCCCAACTAATTAATGCACCAATCTTGCCAGCTTGCATGTCTTTTACCAAGGCATCCATTTTAGCATCTTCTGATTGATATAAATTAATTGGGTTGTTTAAGTTAATTGTATTTGAATAGTTATTCAACTTGCTATTAATAGCATTTACAATTACTTGAATTGATTTTCTATTTGATCCTGCAACAACGATTGATTTACCTTTAGCAGCTTTCAAATCAGCCGCAGCAGATTTAACATTTGCAATAACCGCTTCTGATAATCCTTCTGTTGAAATACCAACACTTCCACCAACTTCTTTTAATAATAAAGCTAACACTTTACCTTGTTCAGATGGCTTAATCATTGAACGAACATCTGCGTTTGAACCAGTAATAGACATATTAGTCTCAAACTGATGGTGACGCGACATCCAATCGTTTTCAGGGTTCCTTCCTTTTACATAATCTGCTAAGAATTGCGTTGGCAACACCCAAGAGTTCATGAAATCAGCTCCAACACTTACAATTGTTTTTGCTGCAGAGAAGTCATAATCAGGAATAATTCTTTTACCGAAAGATTCCAAGTTAGCTTCGCGCATTCCGTTATATGAAATAGCATCATATTGTACATGCTCGAATTTAGAGTTATCAACAGCTGGTTGAACAGCCAATCCTTCTCCAGCCACACCTTCTACCGGTGCACCTTCAACTGATGCTACAAGATCAGAACCTCCAGTAAGTGAAGTTTTCAACTCACCAATAATAGTTTGAGTTGAAGGACTGATAATAGTATTTGATAATAAAACAACCTTTTTACCTTTATTAACGGTAGCTTTTAATTGTTTCATGATAGTTTCATCAGCAGCACCCCAAGTAATTGCTTCATCATTTAATTGAGGATTTTGCAAACGCTCACCATCATATAAAGATAAAACCGAACCTACTATTCTAGGGTTTGTTCCACCATTTGTAAAACCATTCTTTTTATTTCCTTTAATATGGATTGGACGACCTTCACGTGTTTTAACTAAAACACTTGCATAAGATTCACCATCATAATAAGATGAAGCATACCAATTAGCAACCCCAGGAGTAATATCTTCTGGTTTCACCGCATAAGGTACTGCCTTAATCACAGGAGCCTCACAAGCAGCAACAGTAGCCGCAGCAACGCTAAATCCTAGAAACTTTAGAAAATCTCTTCTTCCTGTAGATGACTCTTTCAACTTATCTTCAGCCAAAAATTGGTCAACACTTAATTCTTGAGGAAATTCATTCTTCGTCGAAGCTACAAACTCCGGCGTTTCATTCAATTCATCAAGACCTTTCCAGTATTTTTTATTTGTTCCCATATCTATATATAAGCCTCTTTAATCCTAATTAGTAATGACATTTTGCACATTCCAAGCCACCAAGCTCACCAACGGTAACCACATCATCTTCTAAATACTCTTTATACGTTTTTTTGTCTTTCAACAAACGTTCATGAATTTCATTGTAATAACTTCCGTCAGGTGCACCAGCTAAGTCTACGCTTGATTGTCTGTGACACTCAATACACCAACCCATTGTTAAAGTAGGTTTTGTAAACTTCACATCATTTTCAGCCCAATCTTCATCAGTTACTCCAACATTATTCAAATCTTCTGTAGTCATCACTCGAGCTACATCTTCTTTTTTCATATTACCATGACATTGTTTACAATCAACACCACCTGCAACAACGTGTTGTGAGTGATTGAAATAAACGTGATCAGGTAAGTTATGAACTTTCACCCACTGAATAGGTTTAGTCTCACCAGTGTATGATTTTGTATCTATATCCCAACCAGCAGCTTCGTAAATCTTAGCGATTTCAGCAGTACCGTCAGCATCTCTTCCTTCATTCACTGTCTTATGACAATTCATACAAACATTTACAGAAGGGATTGTTGCATGTTTAGATTTTGTTACAGCATTGTGACAATACTTACAATCAATTCCTAAGTCACCTGCGTGAATTTCGTGAGAATACGCAATTGGTTGTTCTGGCTTATAATCTTCATAAACACCTAAATCCAACCATTTCACCATTCCTAATGAAAGCATAAGAATCATTGCTGCGAAAACTGTCACACCAAACCATCCTCTATTTCTCCAAGCCCAAGAACGAGCAGATTCACCAACTGTTAATTGCTCCGGTTGTTCTTCACCTTCTTTATCTCTTGCTAAAGCTGCTAAGTTTCCTTTTACTCCAGCAACAACTGCAATAACAATAATTAGCAAACCAGCCAACAACCACCAGTAAAGCGAAGAAGTCTCAGCTTCAACTGCCCCTCCACCGTTATCAACAACTTGATCCACAGGCAACGGAGGCTCGTAAGCCTCTATATATGCGAAAATATCGTTAATACCAGACTCATCAACATTCTGAGCAGGCATTGGAGTATTATTCCAATCTTTAAACAACTTATTTGCATAAGCATCCCCTTCTGCTATAACAGAACCTGAATTAATTACCCATTTGTAGAAATTCTCTTCACTTGAGTTTTCAATCCAACGGTCTTTCGCACCTTTCAGTGCTGGACCCGTCATATCCTTATCAGGGAAGTGACAAGACGCACAGTTTCCGTTAAACAATGCCTCACCTGTTGCAACATCCCCATCTTGGGCATGAAGATTGTAAGTGAAAGAGAAAAAAGCGAGCACAACTAGTGCTAAATGCTTGATTTTGTTAGAGATGAACAAACTTTTTATATTCATTTGAAAAATTTTATTCCTTTTTTCGTTGGTATACGCGATACACAATCACGCACAAAATTAGCACAAAGTCAGACTAAGCCTAGAGTTTGAAGATTTTTTTGAGAGCGAAAATGCTAATTTAAAACGATTCTAAATAAGCGAATAATCGCAAACTCTTATAGAATAATAAATTGCACCGTTTCTTTAATAAAAATGAGAAAAACTTGATGCCGTTTAGAAACCGTTGAATCGGTATTTTTATACCTTTGTTCAGCATTTGATTAAAAACAATATGAAAAGG
>CAKZPK010000132.1 GCA_937139035.1 uncultured Crocinitomix sp.
AGAATTGTTTCTGGCATTTCTGCCGAGTACACGTCCTATCATTATGTAAAAAACACTATGGATGCAGGTATTAACAGCGTTGTGCCGCCCACGGTTGTAGCTGTTATTCCTGCCAAACTTACAAGTGTTGGAATTCCTGTTGGATTGGAGTTTGACTTTGTTAAACGTAGAAGGTTTCAAATGGGGACTGGCGTTAGTTTATTGAATGAATTCACATTCTTGGAGACTTATCGTCCCGATTATGATGCGAATTATGTTGGGCCTCAATCCAACGTTCGAAATTTTATTTCAGGATACAATATGGGGCTTAGTATGAACCTAAATGCAAGTGTATATCTCACAGATAAAATGCGTATTCAAGCAAGCCCTATCGTTCGTTATTATATAAAACAAAAGTCAACCTCTTCTCTTTATTTACAAAAGCGTGACCTTTGGTTTGGAGGTTCATTAAGTATGATCTGGAAATTGGGGAAATAGGTTATTGATTTAACCATTCTTTAAATAATTTAACTCTGGTTCTGCTCACAATACTTTCTTGTTTTTCAGCAGGGTTTAATTCAATTTTCAGGCGGTTATTAAAGTAAGAACTGATTTTTGTAATACAATCTAAACAAACAATTTGTTTTCGGTTAATGCGGAAGAAAAGGGAAGGATCTACTTCGCTTTCAATCTGATCCATTGTTTCATCCAAAATATATCTGTTGCCAGATTTGGTGACGATAAAAGAGTAACTTGCTTCAGATAAAAAATAAGCAACCTCAGTAGTTCGTACAAAGTTCAGTTCTTCTCCTGATTTAATTAAGAAACGCTCTTTAAACTGCGTGTTTTTCTCTTTGAAAAGCTGAGATAAAACCGATAAATCAATATTTTGAGTAGTACTGAGAGCTTTAAAGCGTGCAATGCTTTCTTCAAGTAACGTTTTTTGTATTGGTTTTAGAATATAATCCAATCCGTTTACGCGAAAAGCATTTACAGCATATTGATCAAAAGCCGTAACAAAAATTACAGGACAAGTAATTTTAACTTGATCGAAAATATCAAAACTAAAGCCATCTGCCAATTGAATGTCCATAAATACAAGGTCAGGCATTGGGTTGGTTTTAAACCATTCTACTGCAACTGAAACTTCGTCTATATGATCAGCGTAAGTCCAAGTAGGTTCTAGTTCGGTAATTAGTTGAACTAGGCGCTTAACAGCAGGTATTTCATCTTCAATAATGAGAATTTTCATAGCGTACTATTTCACTTCTTTTAGGTTTAATATGGGGAGGCAAACACAAAAAACAGCATCTGTTTTTTCCACTGTAATTTTTTTGTTTGCCAATAAATCATAGCGTTGTTGAATGTTCTTTAGTCCAACTCCTGTTGACTCTACATTTTGTGTTTTTTCTTGCAGATTATTGCAAACTTTTAATAAGTCATTTTCTAAGTAAATACTAATAGTTAAAGGTTTTGCTTGTGAAACAATATTGTGTTTAATCGCATTTTCCATTAGCATTTGTATAGAAAGAGGAACCACATATTTTCCCTGGATATGTTCCAAGTCTTTAAAATCAAATTCAATATGTTTTTCAAACCGAATAGAAAGCAAATATTGATAAGCATAAACACAATTGAGTTCTTCCTGAAGGGTGATTAATTCTTTATCTCTAATTTCTAAAATGTAACGATAAACACTTGAGAGGTTTTCGGCAAATTTTACGGCAATTTTGGTGTCCTCTGGAATGACAGAAATTAAGGTGTTTAAAGAATTGAATAAAAAGTGAGGATTCACTTGATTCTTTAGCGCATCTAACTGTGCTTGCGTGTTTTTTCGTTGTAATTCCTCATTTTTAATTAAGCCTTTTTTGAATAGCTGAAATGCATAAACTCCTTCGTAAATAGAAATAATGATTGTCGTAATGATCAAACTAGCCATGTACTTGTTGAAGAAAGTTGTATTGAAGGCATCTGGAATTCCACCAAAACACAATTCTGGAGTTTCTGAAATCAAACAGAGTATCAGTGTAGAAAACAAGACTATAATTGATTGCAAAATAATCCGTTTTCGGTAATCTTTAAAGCTATTGTAGCGCTTACGGACATAGAGCACAATCCAACGTTCAAAATACCAATAAACGACAATGTGTGTAATACTGATTAAATAAGAGGTCCAAAAGTAAAACGCGTTATCTAAAGGGCTTAATCCAAAAACCATTAAGGGAAAAAAGAAAGCAAAAAATGGGATCAATACCAATACCATTTTGGTATCATCAAAGCCAATTAATTTTAATCTTTCTTCCTTTTTAATGAGTTTCACTGTATAAATGTAAGGTATTAAAAGTTAATGCGATATTGTACATTAGGAAAAAATCCACGTTGATAAACCGTTCCTATTGTTCCTGTATTTGCATTGTATCCTGATTGGAAAATGTTTTTTTGGTTGGTCAGGTTTTGCAGGTCAACTGAAAACTCTTGATTTACTTTTTTACCGTTGTGTTTTAATGTGGTTTTAAAATCCAATCTAAAGTAATTTGGATGTTGTGCTTCAAATAATTGATCATTAAATAGAACTTCCGTATTTGCCATTTGAGAGGATGTAATGTCAATTGGTGTATAACGTTTTCCGCCAGCAAATGTTGTTTTTAAGTCAAAGCTTAGTGTGAGGTTATGTTTTAAGTTAAACTCTTTTCCTGCTAACAAATTAAAAATATAGTTACCATTGAAGGCTGTGTTTCGCTCTATATTGTCACTTCCTTTGAATTTTGAATCAAATAGGGAGGTGGTGAATAAAAAATAATAACCTTCGTTAAAGAATCGCTCAAGTGTAAGCTCCATTCCATAATTTGTTCCAGTTCCGTTATTTTGGTATCCAGTGCCATTTGGCAATTCAAATCCTGCACCTTGGTTAAGCATTGAAAAATTAGAGGCAAAAGAATCTACAGGAACATCATAAAGATATTGATAGTATATTTCTGTTTTCAATCGCATGTTTTCAGATAATTGAAAGTCATAACCTAATACATTATGGATGGCTTTTGTAAATCCTAAGTCTTGATTTGGAAAACTGGTTTGATCTGTCGATTCGTCTTCAATAAAATAAACAGTAATAGGTTGTAGTTGGGAATGTAAACCGCTACCAATGCTTATCGTATGTCGGTCGTTTGGACTATACTTAAACCCAGCTCTTGGTTCAACTACATGCGATTCTGATAACAAAAAGTGTTGTGAATGCAATCCTCCGTTAAAGAGTAGTTTATCGGAAAATTTATGTTGATAGTTAATATAAGATTGCAAAAGCAAAGCATTACCATTGTTTTTTGCAATGATTCTATAATCTCCAAAAACTTATGCGCTGTTTTTAAATTTGCACTTTCTGGAATTTTATACGATAAACTCAATTCAATAATAGAGTCTAACATAAAGTTTTGTTTCAATCTTTTAAAATCAATTTTAGTCATAACTGAATCAATAAGTAAAGGACTATTTGACTTATAGTTTAATAAGTACGGGCTTAATTTAACATTTGATTTATTGGTTAATGAAATTTGACTCTCAGATAAGTTATCAT
>CAKZPK010000133.1 GCA_937139035.1 uncultured Crocinitomix sp.
CCCAACGTACATGTATAACTTTTGGTCTTTAGACAAAATTTGATGCCTGCCCTTGGCCTCAAACAGCAGCAGCTCATGGGGTACGCCAAATACTTGGTGGATTTCACCCGATACATATTGAAGCCCAGGTTTGAGCGGTATTTTTTTGACCCTTTCTTGCGCCTCATGAATCCACTCCAATCGATCAAGCACAAATTGTTCAATCACTCGATCTGAAACCGTATAAGGTACCGAAACCCGAACTTGACCATCGGGTTTTAACACCCGCATATTCAGGTTCTTGATTTTCTTGCGCCAAACAAGAACCTCCAAACCCTGAATATTCAAATAACTATCAGATTTCTTCAAGTTACTCATGTAACCGTTTTGACTTGGTTTTATCCCATTTTTTTTGCTCAACTATCCTACGTTTTCTTATGATCCGGTTTCTTATGTCATTATCAAGGTAGCAAACTGGAACTGCAAACATCCATATTAAACAGAATACTAATGAACTTAAAATAATATACAAACCATATCCTTTAGACCAATACAAAACGACTGCCAAAACTAAAAAAATGAAAAATGCGGCCAATATATTTTTAATGGCAGCCGCAACAAACCTGATAAAAGCACTCGAAGTAGAGGTTACATTTAAATATTTATATTCAGAACCACATCCTGTGCAACGGAAAGGCAAACCAAAAAACAAGCGCCATTTTTGAAGCCACTTCAGACCTTCTTTTTTACAAATGACACATTCTTGACCACCCATACTTAATTTGTTGCCTGCCCTTTCCTATCATTTAACTCACACTTTTCTTCATACTGTTGAAACAAACCATCACTTTTAGCAAAAATATAAGCAAAACCAATAACCATATAAACGGTCATAAATAAAATAGCAAAAACACCCAAGCTGGGCTTAATTAATGCCGCTTTTCCGTATTTATATTGTATTGGCGCCACAGTTTTTTCATTGGGTAACGGGCACTGACCTGCCTTCTTGATGGCCTTGTAGTTTTTCAAAGCCGTGTATAAAACAACCCCCATACACAGAAAAACAATAACAAAAACATAAATCCAATACCAATAAAAACCATAAAGTCCAAGCCATTCTGAACAAAAAGTTTCCGGCTCATTTTTTACTTTTGGAAATAGCCAATAATTAGTGAATACAAATACAGGCAACAGAACAATCAAAGGCTTTAAAAGTTTATTGAGCTTTTCTCTGAATGTCATTTCTTGTGAGAACGCGGCGGAAGGCAATGTATCAACCACTGCCTTCTTAGAACCTTTTAAAGTGTACCTTAATTCAAATGGTGTTGAGAAATAGCGAAACAAAAAGGCAGCAAAAAAAAGTGCAGCAGCAAAAACAGGTCCAAAGGTGATTAACAAATCTTTTGTTTGATCATCCATGTCTACTGCCTACAATTTATTCTCTATTTTAGTGAGGGCTCCATTACTCGGACATTCAGCTTCTAGTTTATCAACCTTCCCACTGATCAAAAAGAATAACATACTGAACAAAAATACTGACATCACCAACATACCCGCAGACATAATCAAAGCCAAACGTGGTTTTTTCAAAGCATCTTCACCATACGCTATTTTTACAGGCTTCATTGTTTTTTTGCCCGGCAAGGGAAATTGCCCTGCTACTTTTACTTGATGATAGAGTCTTAACATAAAAAAGATTACGATCAGTACAACTAATAAAAATAAAACAATCAGGCCCAAAAAATATACCTGTCCCGCATTCAAACCCATCCAATCAAAACAAGTTTGCTGTTTGAACTCATTGACATAAGGTTCTGCTAACCATTTCCATAACCCGTATGAGGGAGCAATGATAAGGAGCCCAATTACTGTTTGACGCAAGCGCTCTAAGGGTGAATAGATCGGCGTGTAATCGCCATCATTGTTTGTCTTTATATTTTTAGGGCTCATTAGTTACTCCATTTAAACATTAAGTTTTTTTTGATTTTCTTGCGCCAAACCAAAACTTCTAAATCCTGAATTTCTAGTACAGATGTTTTTGTGATTTTACTGGTCACACTTAACTTCGTTCTTCAGCTTTCTGAAGCTTTTCACACTCCTGTGTGAGTTTAACCTGGGATTCATCTATCAATTGGTTAATAATGTTATGAATCATAACTGACCAAACAAGTAACACAAGAATCAATGCCAAGCCTATCATTGGCTTAATCAATGCTTGTTTACCATAGGCTATTTTTGTAAGAGACATCGTTTTTGCGCCAGGCAAAGGAAATTGCCCTGACTTCTTGATTTGTATTATTTGTCGTACAAAAACAAGCAAGAACCCCAGCAACATGGCATACAACATCAGCATAATTGCAAAGAAATTCAGCTCCATACCTGAAAACCCCATCCATTCTTTACAGAAGCTTTGCTCCATATTCTGTAACCATGGGTTGAAGACAAGTTTCACCAGAAATAAAAGGGGAATCGCTCCAATCAGCAACCACATGACTTGCTTCAACCTGTCTTTTTTACTGTATAAAGGCGCATAGAGGTCTGCTTGATCTTCTGGCATGTTGTGACTGAACCATAGGATTCGTTGATTTTTCGGTCTCGAAAAATTTAAAACCAATCCAAGAATTAAAGTGACAACACCCGCCGCCAAGAGCATATAAGTCCAATCTACTTCAAAGTTCATATGATCAGACGATTTCGTTTTTTTCCTTATCTGCCAAAGATGTTGTGGGTGGTGATATTATTCCGGAACAGTATTGGGAGATTATGCGGTCCGCCCAAATTGAGCAAGATGGCGTACATGGCGACAAGTACTTTGGTGGCTTGGAAAGTTCCATAGAATTTTCCTAGGCCTATTCCACAGGAGTATCTAGCCTTTCCCAACATTCAAATTTGTGGTATTTTCCTGAACCGACTGATGGACAATGACATGTTGCCGATTCTGGCATCTCGTTTTCTTATGCAAGTTTTATATCTACTCGCATCAATACAGGAACTATTCCGAGTGGTTCAGGTGCTGATAGTATGGATTATTTGAATACGCATTGGTACGTTGTTGATTCGGCTACACGAAAGGATCTTGTTGCATATGGCCGTTTTTGGTGTGATGCGGCCAGTGGAGGTGATTATCTCGACAACTCTACTTTGCCGGATGGATCGTACGTATTCCGTTCAACTGGGGCTTATGACAGCTTGGCTGATTCCTACTCTTGGTCATTTTGCGGGAGAACAGGTGCTGGTGAACAAGAGTTGCAATTTCATATAGCGAGCGGCGTATGCTATGCGGCTGTCCTTGCAAGCACTACCAACATTTGTGATGGGGCCACAGATTACTCTATTAACCACGAGGTAGAGTGCTCAAGTACCTTTGAATCCACTATCTCTCAACAAACGCTCGCCAACTTTGAGAGTGACAATAAAACTTGCTTGTATGTTAATGTTGTCGATCAATTTGGAGATGGGTGGGACTCTTCAGTGGTGTTTAATTATTGGGTTGAAGTGGATGGATTTGACTCTAATGTTATATCTATGACCTTAAACTGTACTTGTCCGCAACGAGTGGGGTGTGTTTCCCAGCCACGCACTTCCTCATGATCAGTTAGTTTACTTTTCTTTGTCGTCTGTTAATGGGAGTGGTGCATCAGTTATTCCGAAGAATTATTGGGAGATGATGTACACTGTGCAGATTGTTGAGAATGGTGAGTTCAAAGAAAAGTATTACGGTGGACATGATAGCTCGTTGATATTCCTGTATTCACATGCTGATGAGAGCTACGAACTATCCTACGAAGAGAATTTATGGGATTATCCAGATAACTGCGAAACAGAATGTGTTCGTACATTTGACAATAGCACTGAGTTCATTCCTTACCAGTCATACATGTCTACTTTACGAACAGGAGGAGCAAGTACTCCTCACGGGTACTCTAGTATCACGACGGCTGACTATCTCCAAAGTGTGTGGTATGTCACAGATGCCACAACTGAGTTGAAGCTGTATGCATATGGAAAGACTTGGTGTAATGAAACTTCCACGTCGGAGGTTGAATGCAACTCATGTCTCCCAGATCGCAGCTACCTCTTTCGATCTACTGGTGCTTATGATGGAGTTGGTTCAGAATTTGTCTATCTGGGACTACTGTGGTGTCGTAGGTAGTACTCAGGATGAATTGCGGTTTAATGTAGTTGGTGGTGTGTGCCCGCCTGTCACTCACAAGACTGTTCACAATGTGTGCGGCGGGTCGAGCAATTCTTTTCCCCCCCACTCCTACCCTATCTTTATCACCAACTGCTGTGCCAACGAATCTCCCTACCGCACACCCTACGTCCTCCCCGACTCCGTTAGAGCGTCGAATCCCCCCACGAAGGTTCCCACGGCTTCGCCGACTGTAGCAAGTACTGACGGACCTACCGTTCAACCCACTATTTCTCCATCTGCATCTCCAACAATAGGTACGGTGTCTTATACGGGTACGCCCGGTGATCGTGGGATTTGTAACAATCGAGGTACTTGTGCTTCAACGGGAAATGGTTGTGAATGTGATGATGTCTCCCATTACTGGTCCAGCGATTATTGATCTACTTGGCACGACAACCGTGAATTGCAGGACCCGAATGATTGGTGTTACCCGAATGAGTCTGACGGTTATTGTTCATCTTTGGGAATTTGTAGTTCGGATGGTCAATTCTGCCATTGTGTAGAACAACCTCATCGTTACTCTCATGAAAGATGTGCAACTTATCATGCGGATGCGACTTTTTCTCCTACACCAACTCCTGGCACTTTTATTGGGCCAACCCCATCGCCAGTTGCATCTAGCGGTCCGACTCCTGTTCCTGTTGTGACCAATTCTCCTTTCCATTCGATATCCCCAACCAAAACACCTGTGCATAGCAGCTCACCGACCCCGGCCCCTGTCCCCTCT
>CAKZPK010000134.1 GCA_937139035.1 uncultured Crocinitomix sp.
AAATCTAGCGCTACCAAAATGTTATTTTTACATTCTAATAATTCTAAAGATGTAAAGGCCTGAATCCCTTCAAGATCTTCGATATATAGAGTATTCAAATGTAAAGCCATTACAGTGTCAACGCTACCAATAGAAACCGAATCATCTATTACATCATCTAGTCCTAAGCTCACTAAATGAGCTTCAAAATTATTATCTGGCACATAAACTTTCTGCCCCCAAACCAAATTAGACAACAATAAAAAGAAACAAAATACAACTGAACATTTCATAGGAATAGTTATTAGTTAATATAATATTATTACACTATGGTAAAGAAAATAAAATCAGCTTCGCAATCAAAAGGCTTTATCATACGAAATAGCTGATTTTATATCTATCTATCAGATTATTAGCTGCATTCTAAAAGAAATACATAATAAACTAGTACTATCTAAGAACAACTTTATGCGTTGTCTTTTCTACATCATTACTTAATTCAATAAAGTAAATTCCATTTGGAAAATTGGATACCGCAATTGGATTTACACCAACATTAAGAATACCGCTTTTAACAACCTTACCTGAAATAGACAATAATTGATAGGTCATTTCCTGATTAGTTTCAATATTTAATTGATCTGTTGCGGGAATTGGATAAATAGACGTCAAGTTAAGAGTGCTACTTTCAATACTTAAACCGCAAAATTCTGACACCACAGTATGATCATCTATATTTAAAAACCAATTATCTGTTGCGTGTGCCACATCATCTACCTCAATGCATACAAATTTAGGGCAAGAATGACCAATTATAGAGATTACACCATCTGTATTTCCATTTTTTAAATCCACACTTACAAGTCCTTCATTTTGAAAACAAATTAATGCTTCTAGGTTTGGTTTATCACTTAAATCAAGATGAACCACAGCACCTTCAGGCAACTGTCTAATTGCAAGTGTCACAAGTGAATCATTTTCAGAAACATCTAAAGTATTTAACGGGTTAAGTCCGCAGTTAAAAACTTTCAGTTCATTCAATTCTGTCAAATCCAATTCTACAATATCATTACCGTAACATTCGAACACCAACAAACCAGTAGCAATTGTTAAATCAAGCTCAACAATATCATTTGAATTTATTATCAATTCTTCTAAATTCTCATTATCCGATAATTCAAGCTCTTCTAAGTCATTAATTGAACAATCCAAAACTGACAATACAGTTAAACCGTCAAGATTTAAGTCTTCTAAACCACAGTCTTTTGCCACAACTTTAATTAATGCTGTATTGGCCGCTAAATCAATATCGCTTAATGGATTTTCAGAGCAGATTAAATCCGTTAATGCTGCACAGGTAGAAAAATCAATTGCAGGTAATTCATTTGAAGAAATGTCCAGTATTCTAAGATTTATACAACCTGTTAAATCAACCTCTGTAAGCCCACAATCTCTTACACTTACTTCTTCAATTAATGAATTTTCTGACAAATCTAAGCTACCTAATGTAGCGTTATCAGGAATAAATAATTTAATCAAGTTTACATTTCCCGAAAGATCAATATCGCCCAAGTTATTATGGTCGCAAGACAATGTTTTTAGGTTCGTATTTTCAGATACATCTAAGGTTTCCAAATTATTATATCCCAAAACAAGAGTTTCCAAATTGGAGTTTTCAGACAAATCAATAGAACTTAAATTATTTGTTGAACAATATAAGCCCTCTAACATTTCAAAGTCTTCAATTCCAGTTAAATCAGAGATTTCCTGACCTGCAACGTCTATTGTAACAAGGCTATTAATGTTTTCTGTTAAGACTAAATCATCCAAAACATCATCATATCCCAAGTCGATAAGTCTTTGCTCAAAATTGTCATCAGGAATGGCAGTTGTTTGGCCAAAACCAATTAATGTAAGTAATAATAATGTAAATGTTGATAGTAATTGTTTCATATATAAGTTAGATTAAAAGTTTTGTGTTTCAATCAAACTTAGGTCAATTAGTAGAAATTAATTTGCTGAAAAATTTCAATTTAGAGCATTTTTATAGCCGTCTACATTAAAAAGTGACGCAGATCACTGAAAAACACCGATAGGAATTGTAAATTTGTATAACCAAATAATAAGAGATGAAACTAGCAACATTAAATAATAATACAAGAGACGGCCGATTATTGGTTGTTTCAAAAGATTTAACAAAAGCCGTGGAAGCTAAGGCGGCCAATACAATGCAAGGCGCTTTGGACGATTGGGCAACTATCGCTCCTCAATTAAAAGCCGAGTATGATGAACTAAATGCAGGAAATGCAGCTGCTTTTGATTTTGATGAAACAGCATGTACCTCTCCTCTACCACGTGCACCGCAATGGTTAGACGGTTCTGCTTATGTTAACCACGTAGAGTTAGTTCGTAAAGCAAGAAATGCAGAAATGCCTCCTAGTTTTTGGGAAGATCCGTTGATGTATCAAGGTGGTTCTGATACTTTTTTAAGACCGCACCAAAACATTCATTTTGAAACAACTGATTGGGGAATTGATATGGAGGCTGAAACAGCAATCATATTGGATGATGTACCAATGGGAGTTAAAAAAGAAAAAGCGCTTGATTATGTTCGATTAATCATGTTGGTAAATGATGTATCATTAAGAGGATTGATTCCTCAAGAATTAGGTAAAGGATTTGGATTTGTACAATCAAAACCTTCTAGTGCATTTTCTCCAGTAGCTATTACTCCAGATGAGTTAGGTGATAATTGGAATGACGGAAAAGTAACGTTACCAATTTGTGTTGACTTAAACAATGCTCCTTTTGGACGAGCAGACGCTGGTATTGATATGACATTCAACTTTGGACAATTGATTCAACACGCAGTTAAATCAAGACCAATTAGTGCAGGAACAATTATCGGTTCTGGAACTATTTCAAACAAAGGTGCTGACGGAGGACCTGGAAAGCCAATTTCTGAAGGAGGTCTTGGATATTCTTGTTTAGCAGAGGAAAGAATGGTTGAGACGATTTTACACGGAAGCCCTTCTACTGCATTTATGCAGTTTGGAGACAATGTTAAGATTTACATGAATGATGCTGAAGGAAATTCCATTTTTGGAATGATTGATCAAGACGTTGAGCAATATAATCCACCAGCATAGGGTTACGTATTTCGCATTTCCAGGCCTCAATGCTCTGGCTTGTGTGTTTTTTAAATGCTATCGCATTGCGAAAATCATAGAATAATAATGAAGGCGTTCAATTTTTATTGGGCGCCTTTTATTTATTGAGCGTTTTTTTTAGTAAATCAATGCGCTTTATAATATCCTCGTCTTCATCCCAATTGGGGTATTCATGTTTAAGATTATCTTCTGCCCACTTTAAAGTTCTCCCGGCTTTTTCAGCTTCATTATTGATCATATAAAAATCAAACATAACTTCATAAAGATAAGGCTCATTGAGTGACTCAAGTAAAACAATCAAATCTTGTATAGAATTATACCTTTCTAACTGCGGAAGGAAAATTGTTAATGTTTGCTCCAAGAAATGCTCCATAACATTACTTGTTGTATATCTGCTCAAATCATATTTCGTTATCCCTCGATATTCTTTTCGATATTTACTATCTATTTGCTTATTATCATCATCAAACCAAGAATGAATACCGTATGTATACGGCTCTTCATCAAATTTTTTCAGATGCCATGCTTCATAGGGTAAATATCCAATACTCCATTCAGCACTAAAGAGCAAACGCCCTGCACGTTCATCACGTTTAATAGTAATACTATCCAACATTTCCCCTCTCTCCCGCTCAAAAGTATGCCCAGTAAATAGTTTATCTGGTGACTTAATGTGTGTAGATACACTTTTAATAATCTTAATTTCTTCTTCGCTAAAATATCTTTCCTTCGTCCAATTAAAACCAAGTTCAGTCAACTTAGGTACGATATATTTTTCTAGAATTTTTTCGAAGCGTTCTTTATTAACGAATTCTCCAAATTCTCGTTTGGGTTTTAAAAAGGATAACATAATTTAATTACAACTTTCTTTACGTAAAATTCCGGCGTATTGGTGCCCATTTTTTTCAGCTTTCTCCAATATTTCGCACGTTTTATTCATTTGACCTAACCGGGCATAACATTCTCCTAACGATAAATAAGAGTTAAGGCGGTCTGGAGCCAATTCTATTGCTTTTTCAAAATAAGGAATTGCGTCTTTTAAATTGTCTGCTCGTAACTCTAAATTTCCAAGATTATTATAATAAGTTGGGTCAACAGGGTTGCGTTCCATTGCCATCTTCAAATACTTTCTACCAACATCATAATTTTCCCTTTTTAATTCAATATAACCTATTGCCCCAAATGGATCTGCAAAACTCGAGTCTAACGCAATTGCTTTGTTAAAATCTATTATTGCTTCATCTGGTTTAAAAAGCTTTCTCTTTGCATAACCCCGTTCATAATAAAACGACTTATTATTCGGGTCTAAAGCAATTGCTTTCTCAAGTTCTTGAAGTGCTGAAAAATGATCTCCCATCATGACAAATCCGCCTGCATTATAAAAATGTTCTAAACTCTGTACCTCTGCAGAATCAATATACTCTCCGCATTTAGTCAAAACAAATTCTTTACTGTCCCCCAACTGTCCTTTTGCAGGAATACTCATATCCTCACAAGCTCCTTCCATATCTCCAAGGCCTTCTTTAACCAAAGCTCTTAAATAGTAGGCTGTTGCCTCTAAAGAATCTTGCTGAATTAATCCGTTTAAATCTTCTAATGATTGGGCAAAGTCTCCCCCTTGATAATAAGCGCTTGCACGTTGATAAAGAACATCATAATCTTTTGGATATTTTTTCAAATAATCATTCAACACTTGGCTAGATTCTACAAATTTTTCTTGATTGATTAAACTTACTGAAAGTTGAATATAAGCGTAAGAATCATCAGGCTCCAAAACAATTGCTTTTTTTAAGTCTAACATAGCGCCTTCATAGTCCTCCTGAATACTTTTCACAACTCCTCGCATTGCAAAAATTGGCGCAAACGTTGAATCATTAGCGATATAAAAATCACAGTCCCGAATTACAGCATCATAATTCTCCAAATCATAATTAGGACTAGTGCGAGAATAATACGCATATAAAAAATCTGGATTTAATCGAATTGCCTCGTCAAAATCTAAAATAGCACCACTTTCATCTTCTACACAGTCATCTCTTAATCTACCACGCTCAACATAGGCTCTATAATCATGAGGAGCAATTTGAATTGCTTTATCATAATCTTGAATAGCACTAAAACATCTCCCTAATAAAAAGGAGGTTCTTCCGCGCTCTAAATACCCAGAAACCTCATCAGGATTTGTCATTACAAAATTATTTGCAGCATCCCAGGCCTCAACACCTTTACCAACCTCCAAAAGTGCATTTATCAAGTTCTCATGTGCCTTTAAATTGTGAATATTTAATTGAATCGCCATTTTCAAATCAGGAATGGCTTTTTCAAACTCTCCCATTTGGATATAAAGAAAACCTCTGTTATTTCTATTATCAGATCGTTTAGGCTCTAACTCAATTGCTTTATTAAAGTCTACCATTGCACCTCCATTCTCTTCTAACTGGGTACGAATAATTCCTCGATCTTTATAAGCATCATGAAAATTAGGATCAAGATTAATCGCTTTTGTATAATCAATAAGTGCACCCTCTAAATCATTTATCTCCAACTTAAAACTTCCTCTTAAATGATAAGTTGATGCTAGGTCTGATTCATTTGAAACTGCTTGGTCTAGCGTTTTGATTCCCTCTTCAATCTTTCCAGCAATCAATTGATTTTGGGCAAGCTGAATTAGTTTCGTCGTTTTTTTATTCTGACCAAAACCATCATAAGGGTTTGCTAATAAAAACAAGAATAAAAGAAGTAGAGTGCTTTTCATTATTTATTTTTCAATTATTTCTGATTGATTAAATCATTAGATGCGATTGGGTTTTCGTTTCTTGCCCAATAATCTGATTTTTGCAAACCAAAACAAAGCACAAAAAGAAGTCTGATTTTAAATCTCAAGTGAGAATCCAAGCTGTACGTATTTTTTAGTGTAATTCAATATTGTAATAAGGTTACTAAATATAAATATTACCATTCTATTGTCCATGTAATCAGCTAAGATTTTTTTATCTTGTGAAGAAAGTCTTGGAGTGCTAAAAAAGTTAATTAAACGAATTCTTGTTGCTGCCGTTATTCTATATAGCGGTTTATGCATTCTGGTTTATTTTATGCAAGAAAAAATTATTTTTCATCCTGAAAAATTAGACGCCGATTATACTTACAATATTTCGGGTAACTTCCAAGAATTTAATCTTAAAACGGGGGATGATGTTACGCTTAATGCATTACTTTTCAAAGCAGATTCTAGCAAGGGTGTAGTTATCCATTATCATGGTAATTCTGGCAATATTTCCCATTGGGAAAATAGAACCAATATATATACTGACTTAGGTTATGACTTTTTTATAATGGATTATAGAGGATTTGGAAAAAGCAGTGGAACCATTGAAAGTGAATCTCAATTATTTGAAGATGCCCAACTAGTTTATGACACTTTGTTAACCTACTATAACGAGGAGAATATAATCATTGAAGGCTATTCTGTAGGAAGCGGCATTGCAGCTGAAATTGCTTTAAACAATGCTCCCAAAGAATTGCTCCTTTTAGCGCCCTACTACGGTTTAAAAGATTTAATGCGTCATACTTATCCTGTTTTGCCCACTTTTTTACTGAATTATCCGCTTGCTACTTTTGAGCGAATTCCTCAAATAAATGTCCCCATTACTATTTTTCATGGAAATGAAGATCAAGTCATACCGTTCAATTCATCTGAGCGCCTATCAAAATTATTAAAAACGAAAGATCAATTCATTCCTTTAGAAGGATGTGGTCATAACGCCGTGCAAAGTCAGGAAGGGTATTTGAATGAGCTAGCCCTAATTTTAGGAACTGAAATTCGCTCGAATTAAGGTAACATCTTTTTAAAGATCAAAACCATGAATTAATCTGCGCATAATAGGAAATAATAGCAAAACAATTAAGGGTAAACAGCAAATGAGAAGTGTTGTGACAAGAATAATTTTAAGTGTGGTCATTGATTATAATTATTAAGCGTAAGATTTTTTTTACCAGCGGCTATAGCCATTTATATACTCTTTATTGAAAATTCCAATTCCAAATTCGACTGATAAAAGTGAAGACAATTTAGCGTACAAAGGCCTTTTCGAATGAGAAAGTAAACCTTTCACTATTAATTTTTCAAGGGTTGAAATATTTGTATTTGCTTTAACGGTAAAGCGGTGTTGCAAAAGTGTAAGGGTATTGGTATTTATTTTTGCTCGGTTAGTCAATACTTTTTGATAACCTGCATTGTATGCCAATTGCAATAATCGGCGATTATAGTTTCCTGTGGATGAAGCAAAAAAGACAACCTTCTTTCCAAGGTTATTTTCAATAATTCGTTTGGACAATTCTAATTCAAGTTGGCAGGCGCTTTTACTTATTCGGCGGAGATTTTGTCCTGAAACTCCTTGAGAGCCAACTTCCATTCCATTATCAATTAGTGATTTTAAATCCTTCCATGAAACACCATCTTCAGTATCGATTATTGAAAGAGTTGGAAAAAAAGTTGCGGTTAATCCTAATGATTTAAGCAGAGGAAGTACTATTTCACTATCCGACTTATAACCGCCGCTAAAAGTTAATGCAACAGCAAATTGATCATGAAAACCAGCTTTATTCCATTGGTCTAGCTCAATGATTGGTATGCCCGCAGCTTGAATTGAATTGAGTTGATGAATTAAATCTGACTTCTTAACCGTCTGTTTATCCGTTAAGCTCGAATCACCTACACATTCCCTTTCATCATCAATAATTCTATGATAATTCAAAATCAAAACGTTTCCCATAATGTTAATATATCGTCCTATTGTAGTTCGTTTTACTGAACCATTATTAATATTGTTGGGTTGAAGATTGAGAAGTGTTACTACTTGCTATAATTAAACACGACAGTTTAATTCAAAAGGTTGGTGATTATTAAGATTAATCTCGAATTAGTTCTTTTAAGAATTTCATGGAGCTGAATTAAGTTGGTTAATGAACCTTAAATGAAGCTAGCAGCTATCGCCAAAATTCACTGCTAGCATTCAAATAAGTATAAAAGTCTTTTTGGGGTTATTCAATTTTGAGAATATCAAACTTAAATTCAGCTATAAACACGTTTGATATTAGAATAAGGTTGGGTGGGCTGAGAAAATAAGTCTATTCAATAATAAGATTCAAACGCTGCCACCTCTAAACACTAGCAGTTTTCACTTATCGATCTTTCACTCTAATTACAAATTTTAAACCGCTCCAATCTTCATCTACCGCACAAACTTTTACATCTACCAATCCTATTGACAAACCAAACTTGCGAATAGCATCTTGTTTAATATTGGTAGGAATAGTCGATTTACCTTTGGGCCAAGACACCCAAATCATTCCGTTTTTTTTAATTCTTTTTTTATTCGCAATAAAAGCTGCTTTTAGCTCATCAAAATCAGTTCCAAAAAGATGAACAAAATCAATTTCTTTTTCTTCTTCATCCTCCACCAACACTAAATCTTCAGGCAAATCATCAAAAAGCATAAAATAATGCTCAGGTTGATTGTGGATCACTAGTCGAAATCCTACTTTTATTCCTAATTTTTTCGCTAATGGTGTTTCAGAATAATCTGCTGCCATCCCCCATGATTTTAATTAATTAAAACTGATACTGGATGAAAGGTATTAATATTTGTGAAACAAGGCTTAATTCTCTCCTAACAAATAAGTCCAAAAATTGGGTAGTCTCCAATTCCCTCCTAAAGTAGATCCATGCTCTGAAATGGCCGAAATTGCTGTATGAAAAGCATTTTCACTTTCATAAGCCCCAGTCAAATTATCCATTAAGGTGGTAGAATCCGCGGCGCCAATCAATCCTATTGCCCGAATATTTGCTAATTGTCTTTCATATGGCACTACCTCATCATTAATATGTAAAAAAGCATATTGCGAAGAAGTAGGTGTAACTCCGGTCATTGAAAGCCAATTACCAGGTGCATCAAAATGTGTACTATAATCATTAGGACCAGAAAACATGAGTACCCGATTAACCACATTTGATTTAGCGATATAACATGCATGACCAGAACCTTGCGAATGACCTGCAACCATTATTTTACTCCAATCAGGTGCGTTTCCATCAATTAAATATTGTCCCCAATCTTGAGTTGGATAATGAGCAGATAAATGCATCAATAATTTCTTAGATCGTGTTACCACACAATTCAATTCATCAACGGCAACCGCATCACTAACTGGATTTCCAAAGCATAGTTCATCTCGATAATTATCAAAAGCATATAAATCCGCAGATTCTTTTAAAGAAGCCGCAGCAACATTATTAGGATAGGAGATACTAATAACGTGACAACCTAGTTCAGCAGCATGTTTACAAAACGTTTCATATGTTTCAGGCTTACTGTAAGTCCCCCCAATAAACAATAATAGTTTATTGGCATTCAAATCATTATTATAAAAAATCAAATGTTCCTTTTCGCCAGAATCATATCCATTATCAGTAGCATTTGGAGCAACAGTATAACGTGCAATCTCATCCACCACTGGCGGTTCTTCTTTTTTACAGGATGCAAAAATGAATAATATAATGGGCAGTGTAAATGCGAGTTTATACATAATTGGTTGGTTTAATATATTGTCGATCAACAAGATGCCATCCCCTATTCAAGTTCATTTAATACTTTCTTTTTACTTTTTTACCCTTTTCATCATGCTCCATCCACTTACCCGTTTTTTTACCATTGGCATAACTCCCCTTGCTGTCGACCTTTCCATTTTCATAATAATTTATCCAAAGCCCTTGTTTTACACCGTCGCTAGAATAATTACCTTCTATTTGAAGTATTCCTGAATCAAAATAAAACGCATAAGTATTTAAAAGTAGCGATCCGCTCTTTGTTCCTTTCTCTTTCATTACCCCGGGAGCTGAATACCGAACAAATGTACCTGCTGGTTCATCTTTATTGTAAACTTGGCTATACTGTAATCCACCTTCTTCAAAATAAAACTCCCATTTCCCACCTTTTCCTTCATAATCATACTTCCCTTTTACCTTCAGGTTTCCGTTAGCATACCATTCTTTGTAAATACCAGTAGGTTCGCCATTAGTGAATTGGGCTTCAATATTCATTGACCCATTCTCAAAGTATTTATAGTAAGTTCCATCTACTTTGTCTCGATTATACTCTACTTCTTCAATTGGTTTTCCATTTGAATAGTAGGTCACCCATTTTCCTGTTTTTTGACCCTCCCAATTGTATTCTTTTTGTTCTTGTAAGGTTCCATCATCATACCAAGTTTTATAATCTCCCTCTAGTTCACCTCCATCATATTCAATAGCAGAAGCCATATTTCCGTTTTCGTAATAATTCTTCCAAACTCCATCTTTTTTATCTTCATAATCATATTGCCCCTCTATCCCCAACTTACCGCTATAATACCACTCTTGATATAAACGTGTATTATCATTGTATTGAGATTTTAAATTTCCATTTTCAAAATACTCTTCGCAAACTCCCTCTTTTACTCCTCTATAATCATATTTCCCTTTTGATTTTATTACACCCGATTTATACCAACTCATGTAGTCCCCTTCCTTATCTCCATCATCATATTCACATTCGAATCCTAATTCTCCGCTCGGATAATATCTTTTATAAATACCATCTACTTCGCCTGCATCATTAAGTTCATATTCCTCCAGTAAATTACCTTTCTTATCAAAATAATGCCAAACGCCTATTTTTTTTCCGCACACCATTTGTCCAGATGCAGCTATCAATCCTTTCTCATTTTTTAATTCCGTCAACGCAGGCGTATCATATTCGTATTGATTAAAAAGAACCTCTTTTCCCCGAACAAAATGATTTTTCTTTTTACCATTTATTTCAATATTAGAATGCTCCTCTAATACTTCAAATGCAACCTTATCGCCCATAAT
>CAKZPK010000135.1 GCA_937139035.1 uncultured Crocinitomix sp.
TGATACAAGAGAAGTTGGACACTCCTTATTAACATGGGGAGGAAGTGCTAACTTAACTAATTCAGACCAACCATATTCTTCCACTAAATGATTGAGCATATGCTCGAGCTTAACGCCGTGCAGCTTATTATTGGTTTGATCTCCTGGATGATTCTTCTTTTCCATTATCACTTTTACTTTTTACAAAGTTATGAAAAAAAAGATGGTATCTCAAACCCTCGTGAATCCTGAAAACCAAAAAATAATTCTAAAAAAAGTTTGGAGATTAAATTTATTCTACCGTACCTTTACGGCGTCGATTACAGTTCTTGTAACAGTGATTGATTTATAAAGAAGAGGTTAGAGACAGGCTCGTTGATCCTCTGGCAACCCTCACTCCGAAAGGATGTTGAAAGGTGCCAATTCCTGCTTCAAGTGGATAATCCGCTGAAGAGATATAAATAATTACGGAAAATGACACGATCAAAAAACAGCGTACCGAATATTGAATATAGATTAAAACCATCTACTGGTTATTGCATGTTGCATCTCATGTGTTGCACTATCTGGCAATAAATTCTAACCCAATTTATTCAATTAATTCTCCGTCTGAAAAATAAATCAGGCAAGGTATTCATTCGATTATATTTTAAAAAATGACACAATTTTTTCATTATCCATACCAACTACAGCTAGAATCTGGCGAACAATTAAATCAAATAAAAGTTGCTTATCAACAGTTCGGTAATCCAGCAGCAAATAAAACTATTTGGGTTTGTCATGCACTTTCGGGAAATGCTCAGGTAAACGAATGGTGGCCTGGTTTATTTGCAAAAAACGGCTTGTTTAACACTTCAGAATATCGCATTATTTGCGCCAATGTATTGGGTTCTTGTTATGGAACTACAGGACCTGATGATTCCCCTGATCCGCTTGACTTTCCTTTAATTACTATCAGAGATATGGTAGAGGTGCATGAGTTGCTTTTGAATCATCTTAAAATTGATAAGATAGATATTTTGATTGGAGCTTCGTTAGGAGGGCAGCAAGCATTAGAATGGGCGGTTTCGCGTCCGGAATTAATTGATAAATTGATTTTAATCGCAACTAACGCAGCACATTCTCCTTATGGGAAAGCGTATAACGAAGCACAACGAATAGCCTTGCAATCAGATGAAACTTTTGGACGAAAAGGTGGGGGGAAAGCTGGTTTGAAAACTGCTAGGGCAATTGCTATGTTGTCTTACCGATCTTACGACAATTTTAAAATCAAACAAGAAGATATTGACACACGCCTTTCTGATTATAAAGCAGCATCTTATTTGGCTTATCAGGGAGACAAGTTTATCAACCGGTTTGAACCACATGCGTACTATACATTAACTAAATCAATGGATAGCCATAATATTGGTCGTGGCCGTGACGGAAACACGAAAGCGCTTGAAACAATTAAAGCAAAAGCATTAGTTGTTGGAATTAATTCAGACGTTTTATTTCCAATTGAAGAACAACAATATCTCGCCAAATACATAGCAAATGCAGAGTTTGGATTAATCAATTCGGCTCATGGACATGATGCCTTTTTGATCGAATACGATCAACTGAATAATCTCATTAATGAATTTTTATTTCACGGCTTTAAATCATACAAGCCTACAACTTTAAAACTAAAAACAAATGTCAACTAAATTAAAAATCGGCCTTTTTGGCTTCGGATGTGTAGGTTCTGGGCTTTATGAGGTACTTAACCAAAGTAATTTGCTTAACGCAAGTATTGAAAAAATAGTGGTTAAAGATCCAACGAAAAAACGGAATTTACCAGCGTCAAACTTTAGCTATGATCCAAATTCAATTTTGGATGATCCTTCAATAAACTTGGTAGTTGAATTGATTGATGACGCAGATGCGGCGTACGAAATTGTAACAACTGCAATTCGAAAGGGGAAAAATGTTGTTTCTGCGAATAAAAAATTAATAGCAGAGCATTTAGCAGAACTGTTAGTGTTAAAAGATGAATTTGGAGTTTCATTTTTATACGAGGCAGCAGTTTGTGCAAGTATTCCTGTGATTAGAAACTTGGAGGAGTATTATAATAACGATAGCCTTGCAGGAATTGAAGGCATTTGTAATGGTACCACAAATTATATCTTAACAAGACTGAATAATGAGTTGAAATCATTGCCTGCAGGAAAACAAGCTTTTGATCTTGTGCTAGAAGATGCTCAAAAAGCAGGTTTTGCTGAATCTGATCCAACGTTAGATATTGATGGTTTTGATAGTAAATACAAATTGCAAATTCTGATTCTACACACATTTGGATTAAAAACCATTCCGGAAGATGTTTTGAATTTAGGTATCCGTCATATTAAAACAGATGACATTTTATTTGCGCAAGAAAAAGGATTGAAACTTCGCCTCGTATCATTTGCTCGTAAAATTAATGATAAGGTTGTAGCATTTGTTGCACCACTTTTTGTAAAGTCTGACAGTTTTGCTTACGATATTAATAATGAATTTAACGGTGTTTCTATCGAGGCTCTTTTTTCTGACAAACAGGTGTTTACTGGAAAGGGAGCAGGGAGTTTTCCTACAGCATCTGCTGTACTTTCAGATATCTCCGCTTTACAATATGGTTATAAATATGAATATAAGAAATTGGTGAATGCTAGTTCGCTCGCACAAGATTTTGAATTGAAGGTATTTGTGTCTGCAGATAATGTGGCGGCCTTAGGAAAAATAAAACTATTAGAGGTTGAAGAACAATTTACTTCTCATAACTATGCATACAAAGTGGGGCGGATTAATGTGTCGCAATTAACGCATGGCTTGTATCGAAATAATCCAGACTTATTTATTGCTTTTTATAGTGAGTCTGAAATCTCAATTAATAATGATTTATTGGCCAACTAGAACGTAGTGATTTTCAATGTTCAATTATCACTGTATAATTAACACTATGAAATTAAAGCGCTACACCATTCCAAAAAACATAGAAAATGAAAAGAGAAACACAACTTGTAAGAACGCAAATTCCTCGTTCTGAAAATAGAGAACATTCAGTTCCATTGTACTTAACATCAAGTTATACGTTTGATGATGCAGACCAAATGGCTGCTATGTTTAATGAAGAGCAAGAGGGGTATATCTATAGTCGTTACTCCAATCCAAATGTCACTGAATTTGGAGAGAAAGTAGCTCAGTTGGAAGGGACCGAAGCAAGTTGGGTAACAGCTTCGGGAATGGCTGCAATCTTTTCTACTTTCGGAGCCTTGCTAGAAATGGGAGATGAAATTCTTTCCGTTCGTTCCGTATTTGGATCTACTCACCGTTTGTTCACGGAGATTTTTCCTAAGTGGGGAATAAAAACAAATTATGTTGCTTTTGATGAGTTGGATACTTGGGAGGATGCTATAACTCCTGAAACAAAAATTCTTTATTTGGAAACGCCAACTAATCCTGGGGTTGATATTATTGATTTAAAAGCAGCAAATGCTATTGCCAAAAAGCATAATTTAATATTTATTGTAGACAATTGTTTTGCTACGCCTATTAATCAATGTCCGGTAAAATTTGGAGCAGATCTTGTTATTCATTCTGCAACCAAATATTTTGACGGGCAAGGTAGAGTAATGGGAGGTATTATTTTAGGGTCGCATGAATTGATTCATAAAATTCAAGGTTTTGCTCGCCACACAGGGCCTGCAATATCACCTTTCAATGCATGGGTTTTGTCCAAATCATTAGAAACATTGGAAATTAGAGTAGAGCGGCATAATTCAAATGCTTTGGAGATTGCTAAAAGATTAGAGAGTCATTCACAAGTAAAGTCGGTGAAATATCCATTTTTACCTTCGCATCCGCAATATGAAATAGCAATAGCACAAATGACGGGTGGTGGCGGAATTGTAACATTTGAAATTGAAGGAGGGTTAGTGCGTGGCAAGGCTTTTTTGAATGATTTGAAATTACTAAGCTTAACTGCAAATCTGGGAGATACGCGTTCTATAGCAACGCATCCAGCAAGTACAACACATTCAAAATTAACAGAGTCAGATCGTCTAAAAGTTGGAATCACAGAAGGTTTAATTCGAATTTCAGTTGGATTGGAAAACGTAGATGATATTTGGGCTGATATTGAGCAAGCTTTGAACTAAGGAATGTTATTCTGAAGGAAATATGCCGTTGGTGCAAATGATATAATCAATGCCCATTGCTGGGCCTTCAATTGTTGGTAGGTTAAATTGCCCTCCAGTTGATCCCCAACCTGGACCTATGACAGAGTATAATAATTCATTCGAATTCATACTAAGGCTTTGGCCATTGCACAGGGCCCACGTGTCCGATTGGAACCCTTGTGGTGTAGGAAATAATTGAATTGCTCCAATAGTCCCTTCAAAAGTGATGTTAGATAAGCCTCCAGTCCCCCAAGGTGCTGAACCTTCGTGGCAAATTGCGTAAGAAAACTGTTCTAGTGGCGCTGGAAGGCTGGGGAGTGAAAAAGCACTCGAACTATGCCCGAAATTACCGCCAATTAATTGATGTAATTCTGCATAATCGGAAATGTTTAGTTGAGCACCGTCACATTTTATCCAGTTTTCAGGTATGTTTTTACTGAAGAAAAGGCAGATTTCTCCAACAACTCCCGTTGAGGGATTATTTTTTGGATCATTCTTTTGTGAGTTGATCATATATCGAACCTTGTCTGCATTTGGAATATTGGGCATACAAAAATTTTCAATTCCGTTACCGCCAAACATACCTCCAAATAGATTGTATAACTCTCCATAAGGATCAAAAGCTGGCAGGTTTTGACCATCACAATTCAACCAGTTCTTTGGATTAATTGCTCCGCCAAATAAATTGATTTGAGCAAGATAGGAGGTGTCCATGTTCATAGCTTAGGTTTTTAGGTTCTTCTAAAAATAAGAAAATTATTAGAATTGTAAAAAACTAAACAGTAGAGAGCGGATTAGAAACGATAGCTAATTTTTAAATTACCATAAATGGAAATTTGAGCGTTGGGGAAGGTGTTGGCTAATTCAGGAGTGACTTTGCCAAAAGGGGAGTAGTTTGTTTGATAAGAGGGGCCAACATCAATACCAAAAGCCATTCTGTTTGCACTAAATAAAGTGACGCCGAGTGGAATATATGTCATGTTCTTTTCACCTCCAGAACCTCTTGTATTAAAGGTTGTTTTAATTCCTGTATACGGTGCAAAACCACCGTACGGATTAATACCGAAAGGGTAGAATGTTATTCCGGCGCCAGCACCTAAAACTCCAAAACCAACTTCAAGGCTCAATCGTTCTTTAATTAAACGTTCATAAGAAAAACCAATATAGGTACCTGTTCCTAAAATGTTAAAAGAGAAACTGTTTTTGAGTGGCGGTCCGAGTGGACGATAACATCCTTCGGCAAAGCTTTGACTGCTTGCAAGGCTAAATAATAATAGGATGCAGATTAATTTTTTCATAGTGGTTAATAGCTAAGATACAAATTAACTACAAATGGTGAAATGTTTTAGTTGGCTGTGTGTAATGCAATTATCAAGTTGAATCGTCTTTTTTGAGTCTATAATTTTGATTAGCACCCTGTCTTTCTTTTTCTATGCATTGAATTTAACGTATTATGCTTTTTTCAATGGATTTATTTTTAACTTCGAACCTCTAAAACAATTCTAATGAAATACTTATTCTCACTATTAATTCTTTCCGTTTTCTTAATGTCATGTGCAAAAAAGAAAGCCGAGAAACAAGCAACCGAAGATGCTGCTATAATTGAGCAATACATTGCCGATAACGGATTAATGGCGACAACGACAAGTTCTGGTTTAAATTATGTTCGTAATGTTGTTGGGGGTGGCGCAAGTTGTAATGCGTTTTCAACTGTCACTGTTGCGTATAAAGGCTATTTTACTGACGGGTCTGTATTTGACGAAAGCCCAGAAGAAGGAATAACCTTTGGTTTATCAAATGTGATTCAAGGATGGACAGAAGGAATTCCTTATTTTAAAGAAGGAGGAAATGGTATTTTAATTATTCCTTCAGCGCTTGGATATGGACCTAAAGGCCGCGGATCAATCCCAGGAAATTCGGTGTTGGTTTTTGATGTAGAATTGATTGAGGTAGTGTCCTAATTAAACTGCTCGTTTCAACTTGTTTAAATGTTTGCTAGCTAACGTCCGAATTCGTTTTCCGCATCCGTTGGTCTCAAAATCGTTTAATATTTTTTCATCCTCTGTTTGATTGATGATGGAAACTAGTAAGCGACTGTCTTCGAACTTATTTTTATAAGCCAAACATTCTTGATAAAATTCGAAAGTTATGGCTTCTTTAGCCATGCGTTTATTCAAGTCTTCTCGAACAATTAGCTTTTTTGTCCAATCCCCAAATTCAGCCAATTTTTCTTTCAAGTATTCAAATTGATCATCTGTTAAGATAGGAGATGTAAATAAACTTCGAACTGCGGAACCTGCCATTAATTGGTGCTCATCTTCGTGTGCTAAAAGTAAATAGTTCTCTATTTCTTTGTCCGAAATGGTTTTTTTAGACTCTAACCAATGGATAAACGTATAATATCGGAAATGCTCAATGTTTTGATCTTCCTCTTTTTCTAACTCAGCTAATTGCTCATTAAATATTTCTTCATTCAGCAATTTGAATTTTATCCATTTGGGGGTGTATCCGAGTTTTTCTAATTTCATTCCGCTTGATTAATTGAGCGACAAAGCTAGTGCTTTTTTTAGGATCAAATGGCTAAAAGTCCATTCTCACGTAAAATGTTTACCGGTTTAGAATACCAGAACAACTTAAAGTTTGGATAATCATTTTCATAATCGGCTTTTAATTCGGAAAAAGAACGTAGCTTTTTATTCGCAATTGATAAGGATGGTAAAACATTTATTAACCAATCGCCATTCTCTTTATCTAGATTAATTGTAACTGAATTATCCTTTAAATGAAAAGTGAGTTTGAGCATTTGCCAAGAGTTTCCTCTTTTTGATTTTGTATATTCTTCTACGAGTGGTATTGCACCTAACCAGACAATTTTATGAGAAGATTTTGTGTTAAATGCGGAAACTGTATCTAAGCAATGCTCAATATAATTGGATTTTATTTTTGTTCTTGGAATACCAAAGTCAAACCAATCCTGTAACGGAAGTTCGAATCCAACATCATGCATGAAATTATACAAGGATTTTTTTAAGCCATAACTAAACTGGTTGTGGTCAATTCCCGTTTTGTCCTCAAAATCAATATCATTATTAGCAAACGTAATTGACTTGTAGTTTGGTGAAATTCCATATTCAGCAGGATTTATACCTATTGGACTATGTGCCGTTAATGCAAATTGATGCCAAAAACCAGACTGTACTATTCCTAATTCAAAAAGTTGTCGAACCAGTTCTAAGCTGTCAATTGTTTCTTGAACAGTTTGGGTAGGATAGCCATACATTAAGTAGGAATGTACCATAATGTTAGCTTCTGTGAAATTGCGAGTTACTTGTGCAACCTGTTCAACGCTCACACCTTTATCAATTAGTTTTAATAAACGGTCAGACGCAACTTCTAATCCACCAGATACAGCAATACAGCCAGATGCTTTTAATAAATAGCAAAGGTCCTGCGTGAAGTTTTTTTCAAATCGAATATTAGTCCACCATGTTATCGTAATTTTCCGCCGAATAATTTCCAATGCCAAGGCTTTCATTAAAGCAGGAGGTGCAGCTTCATCAACAAAATGAAAACCACTTTCTCCAGTTTGTGCTATGAGTTCTTCCATGCGGTCAACTAATAAGTTGGCGGCAATGGGTTCGTATATTTTTATGTAATCTAAGGAGACGTCACAAAAAGTACATTTCCCCCAATAGCAACCATGCGCCATTGTTAGTTTATTCCATCTGCCATCACTCCATAAACTGTGCATGGGGTTGGCAATTTCTATTACTGAAATATAACGGTCTAGCAACAGATCTGAATAATCAGGTGTGCCTATTTCATTTTGTTTATAATCAGTTTTATTGGTGTTGTTTTTATAAACAACCTCATTGTTTTCTAATAAAAACGTGCGTTTATAATCTGTTACTTTATCTGTTGAAATACTTGTAGCCAATAATTCTACAGGTAGTTCACCATCATCCAAAGTAATGAAGTCAAAAAACTCAAAAACTCTAATGTCAGTAACAGAGCGCAATTCAGTATTTGGGAAGCCTCCACCCATTGCAATCTTAATGGAGGGATAATTTGCTCTTATATATTGTGCGCATCTAAAAGCGCTGTATAAATTTCCAGGAAAGGGAACAGAAAAACAAATGAGTTTTGGTTGTTGAGAATCTATTTGTTCAGATAGAATATCTAAAGTTAATTCATCAATAATTGTTGGTGAATCATTTAGTTCTTCATACAGTTCATCAAACGAGTTTGCACTTTGACCCAATCGTTCGGCGTAACGACTAAATCCGAAATTTTCATCAATACATTCAATAATAAAGTCAGATAAATCTTCTAAATAAAGCGTTGCCAAATGCTTTGCTTTGTCTTGATTTCCCATGTTCCCAAAAGCCCAATCCATATCGTCCAATTGTTCAAATCTGGATGCTTGTGGTAAAAAGTCGCCTTGGCAAATTTGACGTGCTAAGGTTTCATTTTTTCCTTGCAAAAAAGCTATGACAGCATCCAATGGCTGCAGATAGGCTTCGCGCAAAGTATAAATGCGTTTACAATTATCCGAAACGATTGCCTCTTGTTCGGCAGCAATGTCAAACAAGTTGGAGAATGTATCTTTTGAAAATAGTTTTAGAATAACCTCAATGCCTAAGTCCATTTGAAAAGCAGAAATACTTTTCGTGTTTAAAAAACCTTTGAGATACGCTGTAGCGGGGTAGGGCGTATTTAATTGTGTAAAAGGCGGTGTTATGAGTAATAGGTCTTTCGACATTGGTTGCTAAAAGGTGTAGTGATTTCTATCCGCAAAGATAGTTGAAAAACTGGGATGAAATTGTTGGTTATTTTGTTAGACGATTTGTAGGTGAACCTTCTTGTAAAATACTATCTATTAGAAAAAAGAAAGAGTTACCAGCAAAAGCACAAAGTAGCCCAACTCCAACGGACATGACATTAGCGTATGTCAACCATTTTTGCCAGAATCTAAATTGTTTTTCTGTCATTAAAATTATCCTCCAACAAATTTTGCTGCTGCTTGGGTAAATTCATCCCATTTATCCAAATAGTCAATAGGAACTTGAATCCAGGCCTTCATTGGACGTTTTTTTCCTGAAGGATCAAATAATTGACTTCCGTCTAAACTAAGTGCGGCCGAGTGTGCATCACCGTCCAATTTAAAAACCATTTCATCTTGAAAAAAGCAACAAAATGCTTTTCCATTAATCTTGTAACAAGGTTTGCCAAATAGTTGACTTTCTACAGCGTCTTCTATTTTTCGTGCTGATGTGTGATATTGTTCTTCGTTTGTGTTCATTCTTTGTTCGTATCCTCATACCACTCTGTTTTTGGAATTAAAGCAGTTATGATTAGTTTTTTTTCAAATATCCAAGCTAATATATTATGCTCATTTTTTAATTCAAATTTCCATTCTGTTTCTTTGTAATTAGGATCACCTAACAGTTTTACTGCTTCTGTATTTGCTGTAGCGTCATCATTATATCCTATAATTACTTCGTAAAGAGGCATGTCGTCTTCTGCATCAAAATAATAACCGAAATACTTTATTAAGGTTCCATTAACTGCTTCAAAAAACACTTTTCTAAATGACATACCATCATCATAGCTTTCAATTTTGGAGCCTTTTAAGGTTTTAAAGTCTGCCAATGGCATTTCAAAATAAATGGCTTTGTCTACTTGATTCGGTAAATAACGTTTTTCATTTTTTCTGTTGACACATGCAATAAGGAAAACAGAAATGGCGGCAATAATTAGGAAGCGTTTCATATCAACTGGTTTAACTTGATATAATAAATATAGTTAATTATCTCTATTGGAAAGGTTTAATTGGCGATTGAATATTCCACGGCTTTTTTGATGGTGTTAATTAGCATATCATCTTTCGGTAAGTCATTAATTGATTTGACTCCTTTGAGTCCAGTCATGTTTGATTTATCACCTATGTTTTCAAAAACTCCGGCAGGAGTTTCTAAAAATTTACCTTGAGTAATCATAAAATTAACATGTCCTTTGAACGCCATAACAGAACAAATAATCTTGCCTTTTAGCTCAAAACTGGGGGCTTTCCATTTAAGCTGCTCCTCAATTGTAGGACAAGCCGTTTTTATTACTTGGCGTAAGTGAATTACAATTGGTTGAGTAATTTCTGAGGCGTTTTCAATATAAGTGTCAATTGCGTTCATAGCTGGTTTCTAGTAAAGATATTATTTTTTTAACTTCAAAAACAGCATTGCTCTCTGTCATATGTCAAAATAATGAATAGGTATTAATGTTATTCCCTAACCTTGCTAAATCCTCCTAATATTGTGCTGTGTACTAATTCATTTCTTGAATTGGAATATTTGGTTTAGAATTTTGAACTAAAAAAACATATTGAAAATAATCAGTGGTGAATTTGGCCTCTTCAATTTTCCAATTTCTTTTGCCTCTTTTCATTTTAGCAAAAGAGGACGAGTGCTCATATGGAGAGTTTTTTGCAATTAAATTAAATAAAGTAATAGGAGCACCATTGGCAATTTTTTGTAAATCTTTTATTCCTTCAACCTTCTCGAATAAATGATCTCCTTCGTAGCTTTTTGAGGTTTTATACCCTGTAGCAATAGCACCTTTAAATTTGACATCCTTAATATATAAATTTCCCGTTGATTTATATTTTTGGTGAACAAGGCATTCAGATTTAGCCATTAAACTAATAAGAGTAACAAGTCGAATGTTATCCTTTTCTCTTATGCGTCCGGCAAATGGCATGTAATCGTTTACTTTATTTTGTTGGACATGAAAATAACCATAGGTTGAATAAATTTTTTCACCTTCTTTCAATTTAGCTAATCCATATTGTTTAAAATTAGAATAGATTATTTTCTCCCGCTCTGTATTTTTGTTTTTGTGCATGAGCCGTCTC
>CAKZPK010000136.1 GCA_937139035.1 uncultured Crocinitomix sp.
AGAGTGGGCCGCCAAGGATTCCCAACAGGACTATAAATTAGACAGCCTGTTAGACGGGATTGAAGAGGAGTATAATCAGTCAATTTGACGATGTATTTTAAAATGACATGTAAAATGCCTTCTAGCCGGATTGTAGATCGTTTGTCTTGGCGGACCTTTTCGCTTCAACCTCGGGACCCAATAGTCCGGAGTGTGTCCGAATACCCTCGCGGTTATAAAAACCGGGGCATGCGTGGAGACCAGGCGTAGGGGTCATTAGTGCTTTATCAGACAAGTGCCCAACTAGTTATGTTATATTACATGGTTAGTAAGAAACATCTTCCAGGGAGAATAGTTCCGTTAGGGGTTCCTTTCCCTGGGAGGCATGCCCTAAAGTGCATGTCCGGACTGCGAAAAAAGTAGAAAAACATCTGGGGGAAGATAAATAAGTAGATAAAAATCATATTTTAAGTCACCGACCGAATATTCCCTTAAGAACGCTAGCTTTCGGCTTCACCCAGTCTGAGGTACACATCCGGCTGACCCGGCAGTAACAATCGCAGAGGTGCTCCCTTTACCTCCTAGCCGAACAATCGGGAACGTAGGGGTAAGCACAGGAGCCAGGCAACCCAGCTTGGCCAAAACTTAAGTCATATCGATGCATATAATGGTGAATAAAAGGTACATGCGGAAGTGTGACACATGTGTTGGGCATGAAGCCCGTATAAATAAGCTTCTGTTAAAGAAGCCCCCAGGTATAATGAGCGCGGATAGCGCGTCACTTTATGAGCCTTTAAAGGCTATAAGAGAGAGAGGGAAGAAGAGAAATGTAAGACAGAAAATATATAAAAAATGGACAGAGGAAGGAGACGAACACAGAGTCCGGCGCTAGGCGTAGAATCTTCGGAGACGGGCTGCGTTCCATGGGTTCGGCTCGAGTCGGTTGTCAGATGCTTTACGTAGACGGTATGCTCCGCCGGTCAGGACTTGGTCGATGATGAAGGGACCTTCCCACTTGGGCTTAAGTTTGTCCTTTTTCTTGTCCAGCAGGCGTAGAACAAGTTCGCCAACATTGTAAGTTTTGGCCCGTACTTCTCTGCTTTGATATCTTCGAGCCTGCTGTTGATAGAATGCGGAACGAGCTTTTGCCACGTCCCGCTCCTCCTCTAAGGCGTCCAAACTGTCCTGCCGATCGAGCTCGGCTTCTCTTTCTTCGTACATGCGCACTCGAGGTGAGTCATGAATTATGTCGCAGGGCAGGACTGCCTCTGCGCCATATACCATAAAAAATGGTGTGGATCCGGTAGTGCGATTCGGCGTGGTCCGCAGCCCCCAGAGTACGGAGTCGAGCTCCTCTACCCAGTGCGTGTTAGATTCCTTGAGGGATCGCACTAATCTGGGTTTGATGCCGCTCATGATTAGACCATTTGCTCGCTCGACTTGACCGTTGGTTTGAGGGTGATATATTGAAGCGTAGTCGAGCTTGATGCCCATGTTTTTGCACCAGAGTTTAACCTCGTCGGCCATGAAATTCGTGCCATTATCAGTGATGATGCTGTGGGGGACGCCATAACGGTGTACAACCCCGGATATGAAGTCTATCACCGGTCCGGATTGGGCTGTTTTAACAGGTTTGGCCTCTATCCATTTAGACTATGTGCGTTATGTTGATGTGATTTTAGGGGCCGATTTACAACCGAAATACAACCTAGTGCAAGATAAAGAAATGCCGGAATATGACTACGGCTATCATCCCATTGCTCGTGAAGGTTTTAAAGCCATTTTTGGTTATGATCCGCAAGATATAGAGCATCCTGAATTGAGCACAGAATGGCGACAATACAGATTGAATGCCATTACCACTTTAGTAAACGAAATTGTAACCATTGCCCATAATAAAAATCAAAAAGTTACGGCTGCAGTATTTCCTTTTCCTGAAATGTCACGACAAATGGTGCGTCAGGCTTGGAATGATTGGAATTTGGATGCGGCCTACCCAATGCTTTATCAAAATTTTTATCAAGAAAGCGTCAATCGGATTGGCTTTGCAACGGAACAAGGTGTAAATTCGGTGGATTTCCCAATTTATTCAGGTTTGTACAGCCCAGCACTACAAAACGCTGAAGACTTTGAAAAAGCAATTCGGTTAGCTAAAGAAAATGGCGCCAGTGGTTTTTCAATTTTCACTGCTGACAACCTCAACGCAGATCAAAAAGCAGTTTTGATAAAGCTAAAATCAGAAATGTTGAACTAAAAGCCACCTGTTAATTTCCACTTTCCGTCTATTTTCTTTAAATCATATACGTACTTCTTTTCTCCACTATTGCGACGAGATTCTATGCAGGTACATTCAGCCGTTTCTTCCATAACTGTGCAAAAAAGAGATACTATATTAGATTCATAAGGATCACAGTCTGGCACAATTAATTCCTGAGTTGTTGGCAAAGGTTCCCTCTCAAATTTCAACGCTTCATTACATTCTCCGGCACTTCTAAAATTTAACCATTTTCTTACTACAGTTTCAGGGCTAGGAGTTTTTTCACAACCCAACATTGAAAGTAGGGCTACTATCCCAAAAAGTATCTGAGAATATTTTTTATAATCTATAATATGAAAATTCATTAACACAATGATACTCTTAATATATTCGATCAGGAAGCACATAATCTTCATTTCCATTTCGTAAAATGACCTATGTCATGATTTCTCAGTGAGATTTGGTTAAATTTATGCCAGCAAAACATTCACATATGGAATTATCAGAAGCAACACTCAATAAAATAAAAATCTTAAAAGAGAAATATGCCTCAATTGGGCAAGATTTAGACTCTTATTTAGACGGATTAATTTATGCAAACCCTCTAACCTATTGGGATTATATTGAAGTTGATGCTTTGTTAAGTCTTCAAAAACCAAAAACTGACTTTCCAGATGAGAAGATTTTTATTGTTTATCATCAAATCACCGAATTATACTTTTCATTGATTTCGCATGAAATAGAGCAAATCTGTAAAAACGGTAAAAATGTTTCGGATATCGGTGAAGATTTAGGTTGGTTTGAAACCTTAGATGCTTCATTTTTAGTGGCACGTTTAAAAAGGGTGAACAAGTACTTTGAAGCACTTACTAATTCTTTTGATATTATGCGTTTTGGAATGGAACGTGAACAGTTCACCAAGTTTAGAATGTCTCTCTTATCTGCAAGTGGATTTCAAGCAGCGAGTTACCGCTATATTGAAATTGCAAGTACAGATTTAAAATATTTAGTTCATGAAACTAAACGTGCAGATCTAATGGATTCTGACATTCATGAGCAATTAGATAACATCTATTGGAGAAGAGGAGCTGTAGTTGAAGCAACAGGAGCTAAAACTCTAACGCTAGCAGATTTTGAAGCAAAGTATTTAGAGAAGTTCCATGATTTTGCGGATGAGTATCAGCCCATGAATATTTGGAAAAAATTCAAAGCACTTTCTGCAGAAGATCAAGCAAGACCAGAATTGGTTAAAGAAATGCGTGAGTTAGATGTTAATGTCAACATCAATTGGCCATTAGTTCACTTTAGAACTGCCGCACATTATTTAGCGCAAAAAGGAGATGAATCGAAAGGAACTGGAGGAACAAATTGGCAAAATTATTTACCGCCGCACTTCCAAAAACGTGTTTTCTATCCTGAATTATGGTCTGAGCAAGAACTAAACGAATGGGGAAAAGCTTGGGTGGATGAAGTATTTGCTGATCACCTCAACACAGAAACTCAAATACCTTAATTACTTAAAGCTTTCTGAATTTCTTCGCCTCTTGCCGTTAGAAAATCATAGTCGTATCGGTAATCGTATTCTTTTTGAATTTCAGCTTCTAAAAGTTGGAGTTTGGAACGGTGTTTATCCATAAAGGATTTAATATAGTTTTCGTCCATAATCCTGTTTAACGCTTTATAATATGCTTCACTAATTGCTTCATCTTTTAATGCGCTATAAATAATCATTTTAGTCTCAAAAGGATCAAGCTGCGTGGTATACACCTTTTTCCCTAAATAGGGTTTCCCCCACTCTAAGGTTGGATAAGCATCATACCCGACAGGTTCCATTTTTCCTGTTTCAAAATTATAGTAAAACCGAATATTAATCCAACCCATAGCATGATATGCAGTGGTTAAGTCACACAAAGCGTAATACAATCCGGTTTGATTCGCATCAAAATCATTATACACAGAATCAATTCTATGTTGATACTCTTTAATAATTTGTTCGGCCTTTTTAACTTCTTTTTTATACGATTTATCCTTTTTAACATCACCATAAACTTTGATTTTTGCTTCCTTAATCAAACCATCCGTATTGGTTCCTTCACCTGCACTAAAAAATGAATTATCACTAAATTTTAATAATACACCATTGGGTTTATTTTGGTTCGTAATCATTCTAGAAGTTAAATGCTCCTCTAAACAATATATACCCCAAGAATCACCATTAACAAAAACCTCTATAAATCGAAATTCATTGCTTAATACCCCTTCTTCCTTTAAGATTTGATGATAAACATAGCTATTCAAAAAACCTCTAGACTCTGGATTTTGAACACTAAAAACTTGCAAGCCATCTTGCAACGGATTGTCCAACTTAATTCTGAAAGACCATTTATCTTCTTTCAAGTGATCTAAAAAATCGCCTTTTAACCTCAACTTTCCATTGAATGGCTCGCCATTATAACTAAAATCTGCTGGAACAAAATCATCAGGACTTCTTTCCAATCGACCAATTTCAAAGGCTTTTTCTCTAAATTCTTCTAATACTGCATATTCATTTTCAGCAATATTAATATGCAATTTATCCAAATTGAATTCTGGCGAACGAGTTAAAAAGTGTACCGCAATTAGCAGACCCAACAAAACAGCTGTGCTTATTCCAATAATTTTCCCTTGTTTAGTCATGATCGACTAAATTACAATTAACCGTTAAATGAAGTTTAATACAAGCCACAAATCATAGTACCTTTAGTTTCACTTTTCCGCCACTTATTGAATGAAATAATGAACGCTGCGCAAATTTTCCGTATCTTTAACCTGCTATTAATTATTGATTTATGAAAGCCTTACTCCTATTCACCGTTCTTTTTGCAAGTATCGGATACTCACAATGTAACGAGCTCTTTTTTTCAGAATATATTGAAGGTTCTTCCAGCAATAAAGCATTTGAAATTTACAATCCGACTGACGCCACAATTGACTTGACAGATTATGTGGTGTATAGAAATAATAACGGCTCATTAACACCAACGGACAGCTTATTTCCACTAGGGAGTTTACCTGCTGGAGAAGTTTTTGTGGTGGGTAATCCTAGTGCTTCTCCCTCAATTATGGCAGAGGTAGATACTACGCATACCATGACGTTTTATAATGGTGATGATGCTTTATGGCTTAAAAAAATTAGCACAAGCGACACTATTGACATTATTGGTGATATTGGCGTTGATCCAGGGTCAGGATGGCCTGTAGGGAGCGGCGCAACAAATAACTTTACACTCATTAGATATATTTACATCAATCAAGGACAAACTTATTGGCCTCTTGGCTCTACAGAATGGACGGTTTTTCCAATAGACATGACTGATTCACTCGGCATGCATACCATGACTCCGTGCCCAGATTGTGCTACCACGGCATTTATTGAGGACACGGTTTGTAATGAACTTATTTCACCGAGCGGTGAATACACTTGGACGGAAAGCGGAACCTACATGGATACTATATTAAACATGGAAGGTTGCGATAGTATCATAACTTTTGATTTAACAGTTTATAACACCTCTGGTACTTTATTGGTTGAGACGGCTTGTGATGAATACCCTTCGCCAAGTGGAGATGAGATTTGGACAGAAAGTGGCTTGTACATGGACACTATTCCAAACATATTTGGATGCGACAGCATCATTACTGTTAACTTAACCATTGCCTACTCTAATGTTGTGTTTGATGAAGCAACTGTGTGCGATAGTTTAATTTCTCCAAGTGGTGACTATGTGTGGACTTCTAGCGGAACATATAATGATACATTAACCAATATCACAGGGTGCGATAGCATTGTTATTATGGATTTGACAGTTATACATTCTACAACAAGTTCATTAACAATTGTTGCTTGCAAAAACTACACCTCACCTAGCGGAAACTTTTGGACTTCAGGAGGAATCTATTCTGACACTATTTCTAATCATTTAGGTTGTGACAGCATCATTACCATTGATTTAACCATTTATAATATTGATGTGACTGTGACGCAAGATGCCAATGAATTAATGGCAAACAATACCCTTGTGTTTTACAAGTGGCTGGATTGCGACAATGATTATGCAGAGATTTCTGGAGAAACCAATCAACTTTTTGTAGCTAGTGAAAATGGTAATTATGCTGTAGAAATTTTTCAAGATGGTTGTATTGACACTTCTGCATGTTACACCGTTACACAAGTTGGAATTGATGAGCAAAACTTTGAAAGCGGAGTTGCCTTATTTCCTAACCCAAATAATGGCGATTTTGTGCTTCAATTCGCTAATTCTACAGCTGGATTTATAAATATTAAAAATATAGCTGGACAAATAATCACTACGCAACGTTTTAAGAATACTGCAACTATTCCTTTAAAAATTGAAACGGGAGCAGGCGTTTATTTTGTAGAAATAATAACTACTGAGGAAGAATCTGCCACCATAAAAGTTATTATCCAATAAACATAAAAAAAATCACCTTCGTTAAGGTGAACTGAGTCTATTTATCTCGAAAATGTAATCCATAAGTTTGGGTCGTTGCTTGAACCTAAAATGAACTTATGGAAAACAAGATTGTACTGCATCAAAACAAAAAAGAAAACAATGAAGCAGTTATTGATCGCATTACTCTTACTAACTAATTTACAATTATTCGCATACGACACTCGAAAAGCAAAATCGTCAGTTGAAGAAGTAACCGTTTTTTTAAGCGGTGCTCAAATTACACGTGCAGGTTCAGTATCTGTTCCAAAAGGTGCGTCTGAAATCATTTTTACTGGAATATCCCCTCTTTTAAGAAGAGAAAGTTTACAAGCCGGAACAAAATCTAATATCACCATTCTCTCTGTTCATTATGAAACTAAATTGACAGAGAAAAAACAGGATTTAAAAGAATTAAAGGCGTTTGAAAATAAACGAAACGAATTGAGCAAAAAACTGAACCGGTACAATGCCTCTATGGAAGTTATTCGTGTGCAAGAAAACATGATTCAAAATTTGAGTCAGATTCAAACACAGAAAAAGGACTTTAAAGTTTCAGATGTGGTAGAAGCCAAGGAAATTATTGACGCCAATTTGGAATCTATAAAAATGCGCCGCATTGAACTGCAAGAAAAAATAAACACACTTAACGCAACATTAAATGAGTTGAATCAAAAAATTCAAGCTTTTGGTGTAGTTTATTCAAGTATTGAGCCACGCGTTGTCGTTAAAATAAAATCTGAAAGAGAGCAAAAAGTAAAAATGAAGATTAGCTATTTTACGCCAAATGCACGCTGGTACCCATCTTACAATTTGCGCGTAAAGGATGTTAAAAGCCCAATAACAATTGATTATCAAGCCAATATTTCGCAACAAACGGGTGAAGATTGGAAAAATGCCAAACTTACGCTTTCTACAAACGATCCTAATTTAAGTGGGCAAAAGCCTGTTTTAAAACCATGGTATTTAGTGCTGAACCAATATAATGGACGCAAAAATAATAATAACCAAAGCAGATATACACCCAATAACTTTCCTCGTGTTACGGGGCGCGTAACCAATCAATACGGTGAACCTTTGCGCTATGCAAATATTATGGCGGTTGGAACAACAGTTGGAACCATTACCGACGGGGATGGGCATTATGCCATGAACATTCCATCAGGAGCCAATCAATTACAGGTAAATTATATTGGATACAATCCTGTTACTTTTTATGTTTCAGCTGCTGAGCACAATATTGTAATGCAAGAAAAACAAATGACCTTAGAGGAGGTTACGGTTTTAGATGACATGGAGTATTACGACGAAGTAATGGAAGAAGAACCTGCGATAAACAATGTGGATATTGCTTATACAATGTCTGCTACAGAATCAGTTACGTTATCGCAATATCAAGAAAAAAAGGCAGATATACCAGCCATAAAGCGGGTAGTAAGTAGTGTAACGCAATCTGTACAAGTTCAGCAGGTTGAAAATGTTGTTTCGGCAGAATTTAAAATAGATGAGCGCTACACAATTAAGTCAGACAATAAGCAGTATACAGTTCAAATTAATGAAATTGACCACAAAGCACATTATCAATATTATTGTGCTCCAAAATTAGATCCAGACGTGTTTTTAACTGCACAATTATTGGATTGGGAATCACTTAATTTATTAGAAGGACAAGCAAGCATTTTCTTTGAAGGAACATACGTTGGCACCAGTTTATTAGATGCCAAATTTGTAGGCGACACTTTAGACATTTCTTTAGGAAGAGACAAACGCATAATTGTAAAACGTGAGAAAGAAAAAGAAATGAGCAAAAAGAAATTAGTGGGCGATAATGAGGTGAAATCAGTTAAATGGAATATTGAAATTAAGAACCAAAAAAGTCAACAAATCAACCTTATAGTTGAAGATCAATTTCCATTAACGAACGACGCTAAAATCAAAATTGACAAAGATGATGTAAACAAAGCAAGGATAGACGAAACTACAGGATTTATTACCTGGCAAATAAAGTTAGGCGCCAGTAAAATTGAAAAACTAGCATTTAAATATAAGGTGACTTACCCTAAAGGCAACGAGGTGTATTTGGATTAATTTTTAGGATTATTAAGCCTTGAAAAAGGTCTCAATTCCTCTCCCTGCAAAATAATCTTTAGACCATTGCACCACCTCTGCTTCGGCATATTGCAACATTTTTTTATCAATCAAATAACGGATGGCTTTTTTCTCTCTACGAGAAAGGCCTCCGTCAATCATTATTCCGAAAACAAATAATTGTTGCACACCACGCCGAGTTTCATTAGAAAGCGATTCAATTTCAGTTAAAAATCCTTCATTATAAGGCGGCTCTTCTGTTATTACAATTTCAAATTTCTCTAGCAAACTTACGCTCAATAAAAAATGGTTATAGTGGAATGAACGCTTTGATTCTGATATTAATTGGAGCGTATCATATAAATACTTTTTAAACTCGGGGTTATCCTTTTGTTCGGCATAAATAAGATCTGCAAAGCGTTTAATTAAAGGCGGTGCCATTACTCTAATTCTGGCTTCGTTCATTACTTTTCGTGCTCCCCAAATATTCCAAAATGCATAAACAGGCATTCCGGCAAAGTCTATCACGGCGCGTAAAGCATATCTTCCTAAAGCTTTTTTCACAAGCAGTTTAAAAATAAATCCGCTCACTGCGGCCTTTAAACGCAATATGGTTTGGAATATAAAAACACCCCACGGATTTAATCCTTCATAAGGGTTTATTCCAATAGACTCTAACTCGTTTTGTTTTTTCTCAAGCCCAACTGCAATTAACGCATTAATATTATTTTCAAAATTTTGATCATTTGGGTTCGGATGTCCACAAGCATGTGCAATTTTTACCACGGCTTTAATATTGGTATAGGTTAAAAACCAAATCTCCAATAAAACAAGCACTAAACTATAAACTATAAATCCTATTTCAAGTGGAATATAATCTTTGTAAATTGGAATCCACACCTGAGTTTCAGGAAATAGACTTGCCCCAAAAATATGATAAGGTGCATATAATAATGCCACACCCAAGATCCCAGCAAGTCCAACTTTCCAATAAGTATTCTTCCTGATTTTACTCAGTGCTTTTATCTCTGTCTCAGACAATAAAAATAATTCATTGCCCGCCTGCACAGCACTTACTCGACTCAGTTCTTTGGTTGCAAATTTTTCCCAAAAACCTAACTTCTTCTTTTTACTCATTACACATTACTCAATTCCATTCATTATTCCACAGGAGCAGATGGAAGTTGAACATTTTGAGCGTAAGCTACAAAAGATTTTGAAGTGTAGTCATAATAATAGAGTTTTGATTCCCCAGAATTTGGGTCCCAAACCATGCATTCGTAATAGGTTTTGTCTTGTGATGGAACGTGAACTGCTGTATAATCCATCATAATTGAACTTTCTGACTCATTCGACAATGGTTTCCCTGGCAGCTGAACACTATCACCATATGGCTTAAAAGCTTTATCTGTATAATCGTAATAATAGAGTTTTGATTCCCCTGTTTCAGTATCCCAAACCATACATTCGTAATAGGTTTTATCTTGTGAGGGAACATGAACTGAAGTATAGTCCATAAAAATGCTTGAATTATCTTCTCCTATTGGATTTGCAGGCAACTGCACATTATTTCCATAAGGTTTAAAAGCTTTGTCAGTGTAATCGTAATAATAGAGGGCAGATTGTCCCGTTTCTTCATCCCAAACCATACATTCATAGTAAGTTTTGTCTTGTGATGGAACATGAACAGAGGCATAGTCCATAAAAATGCTCGGACTATCATTCGTATTATTTGGCAACGGATTAGATGGCAATTGCACATTGTTTCCGTATGCTTTAAATTTCTTGTCTGTATAGTCGTAAAAATAAAGTTTTGAGGTTCCTGTCTTTGTGTCCCAAACCATACATTCATAGTAGGTTTTATCTTGCGAGGGAACATGAACACTTGAATATTTCATCCTTAAATTACGCGAACCTTCAACCTCCGGTAACGGATTGGTTGGTAATTGAACATTGTCTCCATAGGCCTCAAACTTCTTGTCGTCATAATCATAAAAATACAATTTAGATTCTCCTGTTTCAGTATCCCAAACAATACATTCATAATAGGTTTTATCTTGTGAGGGAACATGAACCGAAGTATAATCCATATGATATACTGGCGCATCATTATTACTATTTGGAAGTGGATTTGAAGGCAATTGAACATTATCTCCATAGGCCTTGAATTTCTTGTCTGTATAATCGTAAAAATAAAGTTTTGAACGACCTGTTTTTGTATCCCAAACGATACATTCATAATAGGTTTTATC
>CAKZPK010000137.1 GCA_937139035.1 uncultured Crocinitomix sp.
GTTAACTCTTTCAATAATTTCTTATCTACCTTTCCATTAGAGGTTAATGGAAATGACTCCATTTGATAGATGATTGAAGGAATTAAATAAGAAGGAAGTTTAGTCCCTAGTTCACGTCTTATTTCTTGTGTGCTAATTCCATCTTTCAACACCACAAAAGCACACAAATAATTTTCTGCGTCTTTTTCTTTTACCAATACAACAACCTCTTGAACTAGCTCAATTGACGCTATTGCTTTTTCTACATCCTCCGGCTCTACTCGATAACCTCTTATTTTAGTCTGCTTATCCTTTCTTCCTAAATAAGTATATATTCCTGCCTTATCAATTCGAGCAATATCTCCCGTGGCATATACAGCAATAGATGGATCTGTTTTTAGTGTGATGAACTTGCTTTGAGTTAAATTAGATTGATTTAAATAACCCATTGCTAAATTAGCACCACTTATAAAAATCTCCCCAGGCTGATCAAATGGCACAGGTAAATGATTTTTATCCAGCAACAATAATTGCGTATTGTTAATTGGTTTTCCAATTGGTGAACGATCTACAAGATTATTCAGTTCACTACTTAGAATATGATTCGAAACCACATGAGATTCCGAAGGTCCGTAATGATTATGAAGCTCAACCCTATTGTTTTCAAGAAACTTTCTTAGCTCCTTATTTAACTTCAGTTGTTCTCCAGAACAAATTATTTGTTGAATAGAATGCCCCAAAAAGCCTTGCGCACCTACAGCCGTAAAAAAACCACTCAACGCAGCAAAAGGGAAGCATAATACTTCAATTTCATTCTTGAGAATATAATCTCTCAATTGCACGAAATCAGTTCGACATTCTTCACTAGCCACATGCAGTTCTCCTCCTGAAGAAAAAACCGCCAAACAATCTTGAACCGACACATCAAATCCAAACGAAACAAATTGTAAATGTTTAGCATCTCGATTAATTCCAGAAAAACCATTCTCCCAATTGGTTAGGTTATTCAACATTTTATGCGTTTGCACTACTCCTTTAGGTTGACCTGTAGATCCACTTGTATAAATGATGAAAGCCTCATTTGAATAATCAATGTTTGCGGTATTGAAAACGACATCATCATTCAAATTGAAGTCATTAAATTTAAACAACAAAGTATCGTGACCATCTAAGTTTAAATCGGTATCAGAAATCACCAACGTTGGAAGTGCATCATTCAAGATATATGCAACTCTTTCCTCCGGATATTGATCGTCAATTGGCAAATATGATGCACCAATTTTTAAAACCGCTAAGAAAGCAATAACACTTTTTTCAGACCTTTTCAGCTTAACGGCAATACGATCTCCAACTGTTACCGAATACTCACGCGTTAATTTATTAGCAAGGTTGTTAACAGCGTTATCTAGCTCCGCATATGAAAGTTCTACGTCCTCAAAAACAAGAGCTTTTTTAGAAGTATTAACTGCCCAGCTTTTTTCAATAAGTTGAATTACGTTCGGGCTAGACAGTTCGACATTAGAACCTGCACTATAATTCGCAATGTCATTTATTTCCGATTGAGACAAATAATTTTGTTCTCCAATAGACAAATCAGGCTTGTCCAATAAATTTCTACCCAGCACTTTAAAATGATGCATGAATGCTGTCACAAAATCAATGTCATAAATGTCTTCATTGTATTCCAATGTCAAGCATAAATGTCCCCCTTCTTCTTCAAAATTCAACAACATATCAAACTTACTTTGACATGTTCCTAAATCAACTATTTCCTGCTCATTAACTGTACTAATAGCACCATTTCCTTCCTTGATATTCTGAAGTACTATCATAATATCAAAAATGGCATTTCGACTTGTATCTCTTCGTTGATTCAATTTCTCAACAAGTCTGTCAAAAGGGTATGCTTCGTGCTCATATGCATTCAACACCATCTCATTTACTTCCTGAAATAAGGTCTTAAATGACCTTTCAGAAGAACAGTGGTTTCTTAGTACAAGCGTATTTGCATAAAAGCCCATTTGATCTGCCAAATCAGCATGATACCTGCCTGCTATTGGTGTACCAATTATCAAATCTTCTTGTTTTGTATATTGATAAACAAGTGCCTCTAAAATTGTTGTCAATCCCATAAAAAGAGATCCACTATTGAGTCTCAACCAAGCATTTAATTCACTGGTAAATGCTTTTGACAAATAAGTTTTTAATGTGCGGCCATTATTCGTTTTTACAATTGGGCGTTGCATACCAAACTTCAAATCTATTCTTGGTAAATCTCCCTCTAGTTTATTCAACCAATACGACTCCAAATCTAGATATTCAGTACGCTGAAATTGATTTAATTGCCATACCGCATACTCTTTATATTGAATGCTCAGTTCTTTTAAACCAGGCTTTTTATTCTGAATTAAACCATCATAAATCGAAAAAACATCTCTTGACAAGACCTCCATTGACCAAGCATCTGTTATGATGTGATGCATATTAAAATAAAGCAAATATTCGCTTTCGTTAATATCATATATTGTAGCACGCATCAATGGCCCATTTTTCAAATCAAATGGAACAAATGCATCCGTCTCAATTCTATTTTTAGCCTCTTTTTCAGGAGATGCATGCCCCAAAAGGTTAACTTCATTTACATTAAATTCAAATTCCTCAAAAGGGACAATTACTTGCCTTATCTCCTCCTTTTCCGAATGAAAAACAGTACGCAAAACCTCATGTCTATTAATAACCTGCTTAATCGCTTCAATCAACACCTCTTTATGGTAAGATTTTTCAAGTCGGATGCTTGCAGGCATATTATAAGCCGCATTATCTCCTTCAAATTGAGACAATACCCAAAGTCGTTTTTGAGCATCAGATACAGGATAAGAATCCTGCTTTTCTAACGGCTGAATAGATTCAAATTTTGTTTGACTTGCCTTTTCAATTAATTCTCTTTGTTCACGAATTGTTGGGCAAGTAAAGATGTCTTTCACATTCAATTTAACATCAAACTGTTTAGAGTATGCCGCAATCAACTTCATAGCATTTAAGCTATGTCCTCCTATTCCGAAAAAATCATCCGTGACACCAATTTGCTCCGAGTTCAATACCTCTTGCCAAATTCCTAGCATTTGCTCTTCCAGCTCATTAATAGGTTTTACCTGTTCGTTTTTCAATAAAACTGGGCTTAATTTCACTAATGCTTTTTTATCTACTTTTCCATTTTCGGTATATGGAATTTTATCTAGGATACAATATGAAGAAGGAATCATGTACTCAGGCAAAGTTCCTTTCAAACTATTTTTTAATCCTATTAAATCAATAGAAGCATCAGTTTGTAAATAAGCTACTAACTCATTTATTTCATCTGATGTCGCAATGCTCAAAACAATCGCATTCTCAACCTCCACCAACTTTATCAAAGCCGCTTCAATTTCTCCCAACTCAATTCGATATCCTCTAATTTTCACCTGATCATCCATTCGCCCACAAAAAGCGAGTTTTCCATCAGGCGTCCAGTATCCTAAATCACCTGTTTTGTACACTCTATCTCCACCAAACGCTGAAAGCTTTACAAACTGTTGCTGTGTTAATTCTTTTCGATTAAGATATCCTCTGGCTACTCCGGTTCCTCCTATACATATTTCCCCAACAACTCCAACTGGTTGAAGTTTGTCAGTTTCATTTAACACATAAACAGGTGTGCTATTCAAACCTTTTCCAATCAGAATTTCATCTCCTTGCTTTACATTTTGTAATACCAAAGCATCAATAGTTGTTTCTGTCGGCCCATAATGATTGTTTAACTGAACATCAGGCAGGTTTGTTTTTAAATCATTTACCAATGCTTGAGGCAATGCTTCTCCTCCAATGCAAATGAGTTGAAGAACTGCATTTATTTGGTTCAGTTCGTCCTTAGTATTAGTTAATAGATAACTTCTAATAAAACCAGGAGTGCCCTGCAATAAATTCACTTTTTTATTGACTATCAGTTTTGCAAAAGCATGCTGAGATAGCAATTGATCTTGTTGCGGGATTACCAATGTTCCTCCAGAAACTAAGGGTAAGAAAATCTCCAATAACGATACATCAAATGCAAAGTTGGAATTAAAACACGTTTTTATTGGTCCTTGAAGTTCTGCAACTAAGTTTAATTCCTCATTTAACTTTGATACCAGGCTTCCTTGCTCGATCATCACACCTTTAGGTTTCCCTGTGGACCCTGAAGTGTAAATAATATAAGCGAGTTGTCCCGAATTGTATTCCACAACAGGACTTGCGTCAGTAATTTGATTTTTGCCCTGTTTATATTTGATTAAAATTTCTGCATCTATGATTAGCTTACAATCACTGTCAGATTTAATAAAATCTATTCGATCTTTAGGATTAGATAAATCGATTGGTAAATAAGCTGCACCTGATTTCAAGACAGCCAATAATGCTATGATTACATCTATCCCCTTCTCTAATTCAATGCCGACAATATCTTCGGCAGTAATATTATATTCTGCAATTAACCAATTGGCTAATTGATTCACTTCTTTATTTAATTCTTCGTAAGACAATTCAACTTCTCCAAATTCAATAGCCTTTTCACTTTTAAATTTGAGAACTTGGGAATCAAACATTTCAATTACAGAATTTGAAGTTTGATTTTCCTGCTGCCCAATATTGAAATCTAAAATTGCCTGTTTACCAGAACTTGATAGCGGCTCAATTTCACTAATCTCACTTTTGGGATTTTCAAATAATTGTGTAATTAATTCATTGAAATTAATCAACAACCGCTCTATAAAATTTGTACTGAAAATATCTTCAGCATAATCAATCGTAATTTGGACATTACCATTTACAATTTTGAACGATACATCAAGGTCGAATTTATTGAATCGGTTTTCTTCTTTATAAACTTTTCCATCTTCAAGAATCAATCCATCAGAATTATTGTTCCCGTTTTCCCCCTCATCATAAGACACCATGATATTGAACAACGGGTTTTGTCCTAATTCATACTTTAGCCCTAATTCATCAATTAATCTGTTAAATGGAAAATCTTGATGAGAAAATGCAAGAAGACTATTTTCTTTAACTTGCTCAAAAAATGCTTCGAAACTTTGATTTGCTGAAACAGTGTTTCGTAGCACAACCGTGTTTACATAAAAGCCAATTTGATCATGCAAGTTTACATGTTCTCTTCCTGATACCGGAGCACCAATAATTAAATCCGTATTCCCCGTATACTTATGCAAATGCACGTTCAACGCAGCAACCAAACTCATGAAAACAGTTCCTTCGCGTTCTTGCCCGAAATCAACTATCTTGTTTGTCAAGCCTTTTGAAAGAGCCAATTTTAAAATTCCCCCCTGCCCAGTTCGTTCTTTTGTTCTTTGCTTTTGAAAAGGGAATTCAAGCACTGGAATATCACCTGAAAGATTATTTAACCAAAATTCTTTTGCGCTGTCAAAATCTCCAGAATCGAGTCTATTTAGTTGCCAAACGGCATAATCTTTATACTGAATTTTTAATGGATCAAGCAAAGGCAGTTTGTCATTTAACTCGGCTTGATAAAATGCAGTCAAATCTTTGAGCATTATTGAAATTGACCAGCCATCACTAATAATGTGATGCATATTACAATAAAGAATATTTTCACCCTCCTTTAGCGTAAATATTGCGAGACGAAATAATGGTCCTTTTTCTAAATCAAAAGGTAAGATTTCATCCTTTTTAATATATTCCTCAACTTCCTTTTCAGGATTATCAGCAGTTCTAAAATCTAAATGAGCGAGTTCAAAATTGAATTCAGAAGAATCAACAACTTTTTGATGAATTTCTCCTGATTCTAAAACCAAGAAGTGAGTTCTTAATACTTCATGTCTATCCGTAAGATTACGCAGAGCTAACTTAAGCTTTTGATAATCAAAAGGAAGATCAAACGACATGCTGTAAGGCAGGTTATAGGAAATATTAGCCCATTCAAATTGACTTAAAATCCAGAGGCGCCTTTGAGCATCAGAAACGGGATAAGTATCATTCAATGTGACCTTTTCAATTGGGCGATAGGCCACCTTTTGAGAGCGAGATAGTAAAAGACCATGTTCAGCTACTGTACTAGCCTTAAACAAGTCTTGAAAGTTCAATTTCACCCCAAACTTTTCTTCATAAATAGCTAAAAGGCGAACCAATTTTAGGCTATGTCCTCCCAAACGGAAAAAGTCATCCTTCGATCCTATTAACTCCACTCCCAATATTTCACTCCAACTCTCAGCAACCTGTTTCTCCAATTTAGTTTGTGGAGGAATAAATTCAACTTTGCGGACTTTGTCGGAATCAAATGTTAATTGTTTCCGATCAATTTTACCGTTTAATGTTCTTGGAAAGCTTTTTACTTGTTGCAATACATTTGGTAGCATGTATCGCGGTAAAGATTTTTCTAATTGTGCTAATATTTCTTCTTCAACAAGAGTTTCTTCGCTCAATAAATGGGCAACCAAAATCTTCTCGTTATCAGTTTCATTTACACTTATAGCCGCCTCTATTATTCTAGGAATATCTTGTAAAACCTCTTCAATTTCTCTCAACTCAATGCGATAGCCTCTTAGCTTCACTTGGAAGTCGTTTCTACCAATAAAATCTAGCTCACCGTTTGGTAGCCAACGCCCCAAGTCTCCAGTTTTGTAGATTTTATCTCCACCCTGAAATGGATTATCTATAAAACATTCATTAGTATAAGTTGGCCTGTTCAGGTATCCTGGAGAAACTCCTAAACCGCTAATACAAATCTCTCCAATACAGCCTTTAGGCAGTAGGTTTTTATTTTGATCAAGGATATAAATATTTGTTCCCTCAATAGGTTGTCCTATTGAAACGTTATCTGCATTTTTTATTCTGAAACAAGTACTATAGGTTGTACTTTCTGAAGGTCCATATAGATTCCGAACCTCAATTCTGTCTAAGTTCAGTTGTTTTAGACATGCCTTAGGAATAGGTTCACCTGCAAAGTTAATTGCTGTAACATTAGACAGGTCCATCTCTGTTCCTAAAAGCGTTGTCATTACACTTGGAACAGTGTTTATTAAAATACTTTTATCAGTGCTTATAAAGGATGGAATTTCTAATCCATTTTCCAATATTCGAATTGTTTTACCCGCTGAAAGCGAATAAAAAATCTCAAAAATTGATAAGTCAAAACAAATGGATGTTCCAGCATAGACAGTTTCAAAATTTGTCTTGGCATAAGCATTAGATGCCCACTCCACAAAACTATTAACGTTTCCATGATTAATCCGAACCCCTTTTGGTTTACCTGTAGAACCTGAGGTGTAAATTACATAAGCGTCATCTTCTTTTCTTAAATCTTCTTCGAAATTTAAAGACGGATCATGTTGTTTTATAGACTGCTCAAAGTCATTCCAAAAATTTTGGTCAATTACCAATTTGGCATTGCTATCTTCTAAAATATATTGTGTTCGTTCTTCAGGATAATTTACGTCAAGAGGAACATATGCGCTTCCAGAACGAAGCACACCCAACATGGATGCAATCAGCCGTGTATCTCTATTTAAATAAATCCCTATTAGATCGCCTTTCTTCACGCCACAGTTGCTCACCAAATAATTTGCAAGCTGCGCTGATCTGACATTTAATTGATTATATGTCAATTGTTCTTTTTCATGTAGCAAGGCTACCTTTTCAGGATGCTCAGCAGCAGAGAGTAAAAATCGATCAATAATTGAATTTGAAGCGAGCTTAACTTTACTTTCTGTAATTCTTCCACCCAATTCTTGAAGTTCAATATCAGTCAAAAAACTAAAGGTTCCTACCGCTGTTTCATGACTATCAATTGCAAGGGTTAAAAAGCGCTCAAAATGCAATACAAATTGCTTTAATTGATTTTCCGAATAGATATCTGAATTATAATCAAGTTCTAATTTTAATTCACCCAAATCAGGATAAAAGGAGAAGTTAAAATCAAACTGCCCTTTTTTCTTTCGATACTCCTTTACTGGATGAATATTCAATTCTTGGTTTGAATAGATTTCGGAATAATTGGCTTGCTGACTCTGGTAAACTGCCATAACATCAAACAAAGCCGATCGACTTATATCTCTTTCTAAATCAATTTCTGCCAGAATATCACTAAACGCAAAATTTTGATTTTTATAAGCTCCTAAAAGTTGCGTTTTCTGAGCTTGTAATAAGTCTGCATATGAATAACTACCATCAACCTTTGTTCTGATAGGAAGCGTATTTAAATATAAACCTATTTGGTTTTCAGTCCCATCAATTTCACGTCCTGCGATAGGGGTTCCAATTATAATATCCTCTTGTCCTGAATAGCGATATAATAGCGCATTTAAACCTGCCATTATATTCATAAAAGCAGTCGTTCCAGATTGAGCTGCTGATGCTTCTAGCTTTTGAAGAAAACCTTTTGAAAAACTATGATTAATTGCATCTACAGACTAGGTCTTTAATTGCGGTCTTGCTTTAAACCAAGGAAACTCGAAAACTGGAAGAGTTCCACTTAGCGCTGCAATCCAATATTCTTTGGATTCCTCAATACTCTTATCATTTTGCGATTTATTTTGCCATGCTGAAAAATCTGCATATTGAAATGAAAGCTCCGTCTTTTGATTTGTTGATTCGAGTTGATAAAAAGCCATCAAATCTTTCAATAAGACCTCCATTGACCAGCCATCACTAATGATGTGATGAACTAAAATATTTAACCTATACTTTACGTTTTCTTCTAACTGAATCAGTTGAACTTTAAACAACTTGTCCTGATTCAAATCAAATATTTGATCAAAAAAGGTTTCCGATAATTGAGGTAAACTACCACTCCCATCAGCATCTAAAACTATTTGCTCTAAATTCTCTTCATTCGCCTTAAAAGGACGAATATGCTGCCATATTTGCCCTGTAGAATCTTGACTAAAAAATGTTCTTAAACTATTATGTTTTTCAATGCAACCATTGAGTGCATTTGAGAGCCTTTCAACATCCAAAAGTCCTAGTAAATCAACTTCAACAGAAATATTAAGCGCAGCATTTGCATCCTTCACCTGACTCATAATCCAGAGACGCTCTTGTCCCGAAGACACTTCGTATTTCTCTTTTTTAACTGATCTTTTTATCGATTCTACCGTTATCTTTTTAGAGTCCAAAATTTGGGCCAATGACCGCACAGTAGGATTTGAAAAAAAATCACTTAACGATAAACTCAAATTCGCTTTTTGTCGAATTAAAACAATCACTTGATTCGCCAATAACGAATGCCCCCCCATATGGAAAAAGTCACTCTCAACATCTACCTCATCAATGTCTAAAATGCTTCCCCAAATTTCAGCCACCATTTTTTCAGTAGTTGAATCCGCAGGGGAAAATGTGCTTTTCTCTTTCTTAAGATTAGGTTTAGGCAAAGCCTTATAATCTATTTTTCCATTTGGAAGTAAAGGCCAAGTATCTATTTCAATAAAATAGTCTGGAATACAATGCGTTGGAATTATTCCTGCTAATTCGGTACGAATAACACCTGTATTAAAACCTGATTGCAAACCTCTTTCGATATAAGCTACTAATGCCGGCTGAGTTTGAATCATTTTCAATCTCACAAGAACGGACGCTGCAGCAGGCAATAAGTTTTGAATTGCTATTTCGACCTCTTCAGGTTCTATCCGGTATCCTCTATAACTGATTTGATAATCCTTTCGACCTAAAAAAATCAAATTCCCTTCATTATCCCATCTACCTAAATCCCCTGTTCGATACCACCGCTCTCCTTCAATTTCTACAAAACTTTCTTTCGTGGTTTCAGGTAGATTTATATATTCTTTTGCCAATCCTTTACCTGCAATCAAAATTTCACCAATGGCTCCTTTTGATAATAATTGTTTGCCGTTTGCTATCCTTATTTTTCGATTTGAAATAGGGCTGCCAATTGGCATTATCCCCTCATTTCCTTTGACTTTATAATAGGTTGCACAAACAGTTGATTCTGTAGGGCCATACGTATTGTAAACACAAAATTTTGAAACCAAGTTGTTCACTTGGTTCACCTTTAGTACATCTCCTCCGCTTATCAATATTCTAAGCTTCAATTCGTACGCTGATAAACTATTATTTAAGAAATCTAGCAAATAAGGATTGGTAGACAACACTGTAACCTCTGTTGATTCGCAGAGGTTTAATAATTGATTAAAATCTTTGTTATCACCGCTTATAATGAGTTCACCACCCACTGCTAAAATCGGAAAAATTTCTTCAATGCTCGTATCAAAAGACAAAGATGCTTGTTGCAAAACTCGATCCTTAGCTGTTAGCGAAAAGTGATCCGTAAAAGTCATTACATAATCCAACAAGGATGCATGCGTTATCACTACTCCTTTTGGTTTTCCAGTTGAACCAGAAGTATAAATGACATAGGCCTCATCAGCAGGAAGTGCATCTATTTCGGTGTGTACCGACTTAAAATCACATTGTTCAAACTCCAAACAATTATGTCCATTAAAAAGCGTTGCTTGTTCTTGATTTTCTACAATTAGTAATCGGGCGCCAGAATCTTCTAGCATATATTTTTGTCGCTCAATCGGATACTGATTATCAATCGGAACAAAAACAGCTCCAGCCTTTAGAATACCTAAAATTGTTATGATACTTTTTTCAGATCGATCCAACCCTATTGCAATACGATCTCCCTTGCCAACATTTTCTTTCTCAATCAAATAATTGGCAAAACTATTTGCTCTATTCTCTACCTCTTGATAATTTAATTGTCTATCGAAAAATCGAAGACAAAAATTCTCAGCAAAATTGGTCGTTGATTTATTCCAAAGCGCTAAAAAAGTTTCAATTAGATAGTTTTTCTCTTCTCCGCTAGACAGCCTTAAAACATCCTGCCGTTGTTCGTCCGAACATACAGGAAATTCAAATTTACCTTTAGAACAAGTTATAAATTCTGAATTGACTAAACTGTTTTGAAAAGAATCGATTAACGCATTAGCATTGTCAGAAGAGATGTAAGTCGTATTAATATCAAACCTAAGTTTTACGGTATTATTATTGTCCGTTAATACTTGAACCGAAATTGGGTCATCATCACTCTCATTAGACAGCATCACGAGCTCTTGAGAGTTTTTCTCTAAACCATTTTGATAAGCTAGACTCAAAAAAGAAAACCGAACATCATAAAGTTTATCTGTATTCTTAACCTCTCGAAGCAGATCCGCATACTGAAACCGTTGGTGTCTGTATACCGATAAGACCTCTTTTTTAACGGCTTTAAAAAAGTCATTAATTGATTGTAGCCTGTTCAAATTAATACAAACTGGAACCACATTCATAAATGCTCCAATCGTCTTTTTTTGTTTGGCATTGGTCCTGTTCAAAACTGGAACCCCAATTGATACCGTTTCTTTAAAAAAGAATTTACCTAAGAGGTATGCATATGTACCTAAGTAAATATGATAACTGCTAACTCCAAGCTCTCGTGCGGATTGATTGATTTGATCAACTTGCTCTGAGGTTAGATCGAACCCGAGCTTTTCTATGTTTGGATTTTGTTTGTTTTTTGCAAAGATTTGATCAGGAGCCTCGTTTTGAAATTTACTTTTCCAAAACTGTTTGTCAGCCACAAAATCATCAGAGTTACGATACGTTTTCTCCCAATCTATATAATCAAGATAACTTGCTTTTTGATCTCTAGCAAGTTTATTTCCTGCTTGCAGTTCCTGATAATAATGACTTACCTTTTCAAATAGTAATTTAAACGAGAAGCCATCACCAATCATATGATGCAACTTGGTATACCATATGTAAGAGGACTCTGAAATTTTAATCAATTTCATGGACCACAAAGGAGCGGTAGAATCCAAAGAAAATGGTTGTTTAAAATCGGCTGAGATATGTTCAAGTGCCTCTTTTTCAGAATCCATTTCTAGCCATTGCAGCTGTCCATTGCTCCCATTACTTAATGCAATACAAGGAATTCCATTTTCCTCTATAAAACGGAATGAAAACACATCATTTTCTTCCACTAAATGTTTAACTGCATTTTTAAAGCAATCAATATTCAAAGTGGCATGAACACGAGTAAATCCTCCAATATTATATTTTGGAGAGGATTCATTAAGTCGTTGATCAAGCCAAATGTATTCTTGAGTAGATGATAAGTTTTGGGCTTTCATTCGTAATCGTTAACGAGCAATTTTTTTTATTAATTATATGCGAATAGGTTTCGAGTTTTCTTTAATTATATGAGCCCTCAATCACAATCTATCCTTAGCATCATTCTTGGATTTATTTCTCCTTTCATTCGCTTTATTATTGGATAAATTATACGTTAACCAAAAGGTTATTGAACGCGTTAGTGGCTTTTCGGAAGCTGTAGTTCTAAAAGTGTCAAATTCACGGACATTTTGATAAACCAACGTATTGAAAATATCATCAAAATATAATCGGCAATTTAACTTTTTATCAAAAAATGATTTCTTAATAACAACATCAAAAGAATAACGTTGATCTGCGATATAATAGGCGTCTTCTCTCGGAGAAATATAATAACCAACTAAATCTATGTCCATAGTTTTAGTAATTTTCACATTTGCATAAGCGTTTAAATAGAAGGTTGTTCTTGCAAATTGATTAACACCATCAGGATTTGTAAAGTATCTGTGAAACGCACCTGTAGAAACCTTTAAATACCACTTCTTTTTAATGTATTTATAAATGTTGTAATCCAGACCGAATTGCTTTTGAGTACCAGCATTAACTTTTTGATAGTAAGCTATATTTCCATCTAAAAAATAAACCCCATTGATTACATCATCTATTTGGTTATAGTAAACCGTGAAAGATTGACGTTTATACCCTAACATTAGTTCTAATTTATTGACATATTCAGGATTCAAATTAGGATTACCCAACTCAAATCTAAAGTCATTGATTTTTCGAACATTGTTATTTAAAAGAGTAAAAGATGGTCGTCTAATTCTACGGGAATATCGGAAGGATAAAATTTCTTTATTTTTTAATTCTCTTGATAAATAGAAAGTCGGAAGCCAATTCGTGTAATCTCTCAGTACTTCACTTGAATCTAAAAGGTCTAGTTTATTAATTTGAGTATTCTCTACTCTCATTCCAATCTTAAGGTAATTTCTTTCTTTAATTTCTTTCCCTAAAGAAAGATATCCTGCCGAGATTAACTCTTGATAGTCAAATGCCGTTGTACGATCTTCATCATTGACCCAAGCTCCGTCAACCAAATTATTAGAAATCAAACTATTGTTCCGATCTGTACTTGTATACTTTGCTCCTGTTGTTATTGCTAATCCATTTCTTAGGTTTTTATCAAGATTAACCTGTCCCATATAAATTTCTGTTGCAGACAAGGTACTATTGATTTCTTCATTCCCCTCAAAAAAGCCTAGTTCATAAACAGAAGCAGCGTTGTTAACATTAGAATAATCTTGTGTAGAATAATCTCCAAAAACCTGAAGTTTACTCCCCAAAGTATCAAAAGCCCAAGAATAATTTAACGTTGTATTGAATAGATCATTTAAAGCCAAATTATCAAAAGTGGTTATTCCTTCATCTATCACCGTTTCAACATTTTTCATTTGAACATCACTAACGTTTGAAAACTTATTATTAGAATTTGGAAAATAACCTTCTACACCAAAAACATGGTTCTTTATAGGCTCCACAACGAAACCTAATTTATAATTTCGTCTTTCTAAGAAATCATTCGACTCTCTATAAGGCGTCAATAAATCACTTGTTGTAAAATAAGAAATGTCAGAATTGGTTACAGAAGCATCCTTATCCTGCATATAGTTCCAGGTTCCATAAATATTCCACTTTCCTAATCCATAATCGAAATCAACACCTCCGTATCCCATATAATTGGACAAGTTTCTGAATGTATAGACTGTTTTAAACCTTGCATTAAATCCAACCTGTTTTCGAGACAACACAATATTAACCACACCGCCTGAACTCTCTCCATCAATATTTGCAGATGCACCCGTTTGAATTTCAATCTTTTCAATATCATCTGAATTCAGGGTTTTTAGATAGTTTTCCAAATCTTGACCAGACATGTTAACCACTCTACCGTTAATCATTACTGTAACGGCCTCATTTCGCATGGTAATTGCTCCACCATTGTCCACCCAAATAATAGGACTTCGTTCAAGTACCTCCATTCCATCATAACCAGATTTTAAGGGACTACTTTGTACATTAAAAACTAATTTATCACCCTCACGCTCAATTACTGGTCGTTGCCCATACACATCAACAGGTCCAAGAATATCGCTAGAAACCAATAATACTACTTTTCCTAGGTCAACATCTCCTGCAACTGTGACCTTTTGTTCTCTTTTTTCAAAGCCAATAAAATCTACAAACAATCGATAATCAGCTTGTTTTGGAACCTCAACAGAAAAATTTCCAAGAGAGTCTGACATTGATCCATCAATAATTTGTTCACCACCATCTAACTTGGTAAAAACCTTGGCAAATTGAACAGGTTTATTTGTTGAATCGACTACTGTTCCTGAGATCAAATATTGAGCATTTGCTTGAGAAAGAAAAAACACCATTAATAGTGTAATACAACAACGTATTTTGTTCACAATAGCAGATTTCATAAGTTTGTTTCGGTTAATCGGACTCAAATGTAATGGATAAATCGTTATAATGCAAATATCAGAAACAACTATGCTGACCTTTAATTTTTCGGATCTAACAAGCCCAAAATCGATCACATATTAGGTGTTTTTGAGTATTAGAATATTAGTCCGCTAATCTGCTTTGATTTATCCATCCGTTTTACTAGTTTCGCCAAGTTATTTACTAACCCAAAAATCACCCATTTTGAAAAATGCATTAAAATATATTACCCTCTGTGTTTGTATTACATTTCTAACAAATGTTAGAGCCGAGGGAGCAGATACAGTTAAAATTGCTGAACATTTAACTTTCATCACAAAATCTGACACCGCCAGAAATTATATTAACGTTGAACGTTTGGACGAAGTAGCTGAATATATTTTCAATGAATTCAGTCAATACGCTGATACGACCTACTACCAATCCTTTCGTTTAGGCACAAAAGGAGTTCACGATTATAAGAATGTTGTTTGTGTATTTGGAGAAGAAAATCAAAGTACACTTGTGGTTGGAGCACATTATGACGTATTTGGTGATAGTGAAGGTGCTGATGATAATGCTTCTGGAGTTGTTGGATTACTGGAATTAGCACGGTTGTTAAAGGGGAAAAAACTCAATCACCGCATAGAAATTGTTGCTTATACATTAGAAGAACCTCCTTTTTTTCGTACAAAACTAATGGGAAGCTACGTTCATGCAAATTCACTTGTTCAAAACAATGTTGATGTATATGGTATGGTATGTTTAGAAATGATTGGTTTTTTTAGCGACCATAAAAAATCACAAGATTATCCTATTGGAGCACTATCATGCATTTATGGAAACAAGGGTGATTACATTACATTAGTAAACAAGTTTAGCAAAGGAAAATTTTCAAGAAAGTTCAGCTCATTATTTAAAAAGCAAGATTTAATTCGCACTAAAAAATTTACAGGACCTAAACGTCTTAGTGGAATTGATTTTTCAGATCATTTAAATTACTGGAAGTTAGGTTTTCATGCAATAATGATTACAGATACTGCTTTTTATAGAAACAAGAATTATCATCAAGAAACGGATACTATGGAATCATTAGATTTAGATCGGATGCGTTTAATAATTGATTCTGTTTTAAATACATTAATAAACCTAAAGTAACCCAAATGCGTACACAATTATTTCTAATACACTTTGCTGGAGGAAATTCATATTCCTTCAATTTCATGGCGCCGGAACTAAAAAAACATTTCGAGCTTCATTCAATCGAGCTTCCAGGAAGAGGTAAACGCATGGGCGAGGATTTGATAAAAACACATGACGAAGCAATTGCGGATTTACTTGGTCAAATTCAAATGCGCAGAAATGACCAACCATTTATTATTTATGGTCATAGTATGGGGGCTTTGTTTGGTTACCATGTTACACAAGAATTAGAAAAAAACGGAGATGCTCCTGAGCATATAATTTTAACAGGAAACCCTGGTCCTGATGTTGAGCGCGAAGAACCTTGGCATACTTTACCTCAAAAAGAATTCTTTGCCAATTTAAAAGAACTTGGAGGACTCCCACTAGAGTTTTTCGAATCGGAAGAGTTAATGGAATTCTTTGAGCCAATTATTCGCGCTGATTTTGAATTGGTTGAAAAGAGTAATTTATTCAGTAATAAAACACCAATCAAAACTTCTATCTCGGCCTATATGGGAATAGATGAAAAACGTTCGGACCAAATAGATAATTGGAATAATTATACAACAGGAACTTGCCAAACTGAATTATTAGCTGGCGACCATTTCTTTATTCATAATCATACTGAACTTCTTGTTAACAGTATTACTAGTCTTAATGGTAACTATAAAGTATTTTAACCTTAAGACTCTTGACTCATCTCAAGTTGAGAATCTTTATTTGAATTGTCCCGAAAAGTTCAAAAGAGAGGTTAGTAGATTTAGACTTGAAGAAGATCGACTACACCGCTTGATTGCAAGAGAAATTGTTCAATCTCAGGTTCAAAATTCAGGCATTAATTTGTCTATTGATTCATGGTTGCGTTCGTCCAGAGGGAAACCCTTCCTTAAAAACGGACCTTTTTTCAATATTAGTCATTCTGGTAACTACGTTGTTGTGGCGTTTAATCAATCTGCAGAAATAGGAGTTGACATTGAACATAAAGCAGAACTAGCTATTGAACCCTTAACGGACTTTTTACATCCAACCGAAATAGCATATATTAAAAATACCGTTAATGATACCGAGGCATTCTATCATGTTTGGACACGAAAAGAGGCCTACTTAAAAGCATTAGGAACAGGAATAATTGAAGGAATTTCGCATACTTCAGTGCTAAATGATGTTCTTATCAACAAAGGAATATCTTGGACATTAAAAGCATTTGAAATAGATGCTGAATATTCAGCAACTGTTTGCTATCAAAGTCAGAATCAAAACGAGTTAGCAATAGAAAAGTATAGTCTAATCAACCGTAGATAATTTGCCGATTTTTTCAATCGGCGAACAATCATAATTACATAAATAACTTGGCCTCTTATTCTCTCTAGGATGAGGAGGATTACTAACCGAATTATAAGTTACAATGGCTGTATTTCTATCATACGGAGATAGGTTAACTCCTGATGCATGAAACAAATTGGGATGAAAAATTATTGCACTTCCCGCTTTTCCTTTAAACTCAAATGTTCCAAATTCATTGATCAACTTTTTAATTAAGGATCGTTTGACTGTATATTTTAAGTCAGCTCCTAGTGAACTTGCAAGGCTTAATTCTGTATCATTTTCTACATCTAGCAAATGCTCTTTAAATTCAAATTCAACCACACCATGTTTATGAGATTTAGGAATAAGAATTAATGGTCCTTGATATGACTCCGTATCCTGCAATAAAATCATTACTGAGAACATTTTCGGTTCTTTTACACCGTCATCTAAATGCCAGTATGGAAAATCTTGATGCCACTCCCATGCCTCGCCCACAAAGGCTCTTTTATTATTTAATTTAAACTGATACAAGTATTGTTTCTCTTCACTTATTGCTTCTAAAATTGAAAGGATACGCTCTTGACGATACAGCCAATGATATGCTTCGCTATGTTCTTGCGGGGCAAATATTGATCGAATTTCCCCATTATTTTCTTGGATGATATTCGGTAGTTCTTTTAAACTTTTAAAGGTTTCTAAACCATCTGTTAAACGTTTAACTTCATCTTTTGAAAAAAGCTCATCAATAACTAAAAAGCCTTGATTTTGATACTCTTTTACATAGTCATTTACTTCTAGCATAATTTGGGGTTATGTTTGTTAGTTTAAAGAAAAGTGCAATTCTTCCTTTGACGTTCTTTTAATTTGCCCTTCATTCAGTCTAAAGATTGAATTGGCAACTTCAAAATATTGTTCGTCATGCGAAATCATAATGATAGTTTTATTATTTCGCTCTAAATCTGGTATAATTTGCGTGTAGAAAAACTTACGAAATTCAGGGTCCTGTTCAGCTGCCCATTCATCCAACACCAATATTGGTTTATCTTCTAATATCGCCAAAACCAGCGCCATTCTTTTTCGTTGCCCAGTAGACAAATTGTAAGTTGAAAACCGCCCATCTACAAAACTCACTTTTTGATCAATCTTCATCATACAAAGCAATTCTAGAATTCGCTCTTCATCATAATCCTTTACACCATAGAGGTTTTCAAAGAGATGAAAATCACTATAAATAACACTAAACATATTTCGGAAACTTTCATAATCGTCCGATTTAAGCTTTTCGCCATCTACTAATATCTCTCCTGAAATGGGTTTATAAAGACCAGTCAAAACTTTTATGAATGTCGTTTTACCTTCACCATTTCGACCATATATTAAATGACTTTTTCCTTGATCAATATGGATATCAATTGGGCCAATCGTAAAGGCCTCTTCATCACTCTCTTCCTCCGCATATGAAAAATAGACATTCTTAAACTCAATTGTTTCAAAAGCTATTTTTTTAACTTCCTCTTGTTTTAAATCTCCGCCCTTTTCGTCATTGATTGTCATGACGTCAACTTCTAGTTTTTCAACCTGATCAATTGCAATATTAATATTAGACATTGAAGGAATCATATCTGCAATTGATGCAACTGGACCTATGATGTAAATAACTAATAGAAGGAAGGTGTATATTTTCCCATTATCGCCAATTATCGTTGGAAAGTAAAATAGAATTACTCCGGCAAATAGGTAAAAGAAAAAAGATCCCAATAAATTATTATTGGTGTATTTAATGAGACTTTTAGCTCGCAACGAACGTGCCTCATTACTTGCTTTTAAAATATAATTGGAATAAATATCTTCTCGTTTAGCTGTTGAAAGCTTGAGTTCTTTGAATCCTCCTATTAAATCTTGGATTTGACTAAAAAAGACCGATTCTAATTCTCTTGATTTAGTTAAGTCTTTCATGATTTTCTTTTGACGTAAAAGAAATATTCCAAGTCCTATTGCAACGATCCCACATGTCATGAAAAACCCTAAAGGAAAAATCCAAAACATATAAACTAAACAGACTAAAATTGTTATGATTGATGAGAAAAACCGAACCACTAAATAGGCACCATTACTAATGACTGTTGTATCTCTTATAAGGATTGTAAAAATGTGTTCTTCCCCTATTTTTTCGAAATTTCTATATTCAATTTTCTTGATTTTCTGGATGATCTGCATACGAACATTGTGTACCATTCGTACAGTAAATTTTGTTGCAGCAACTGATAATTCTCTATCCAAAAGTAAATTACCTAAAACAAGCCCTGTAAACAGCATTAAATCCTGACCTACTTGAATTCCTGAAGTACCATCAGCATTTATCAGGTTAGACATTAAGGTATTAATCAGAGCAATAACAGCACCACTTAATAAACCATTTATTATGGTTAACAGCACAAAAACAACGCAAAAACGCTTGTTATATCTGTAAAAAAAATGAAATATTTTCATGATTTCCCGAACGAGATTAACATAGCAACATAGGTTGCTTATGAATTAATTTATCTAACATTTAGTTTGCTAATGGGTTAACGTTACTTTTTTCAAACGGGATTAATTCCGACTTCAATTACAAATATAATTGCAATAATTTAATAAGCAAGGTTATTTCAATTGTTCCCATTTTTCGCCTCCTAACACCTCGCTCATGAAAAAACTGATTTTAATTTTAACTACCGCAGTTAATACTTGATATTCAATTTTGTTCAATTGAAAACCTCATCTTGAGTCCCCCAATTAGTAGTTCTTAAAACTTAGCATCTTTTTTTGTAGTTTCACAACGCATTGTCAATCTAATTAATCACTATGAAATTTATGCAACACCTACTTACTTTACTTATCGCTTTAAGTTTTTCATATTCTTCTATTGCCGCAATCAATACCTTAGACTCATTAGAAAACGTTTTGAAAACGAGCGATAATAGAGATGAGCAAATTGAGGCAACCATAAAAATTGGACAACATTATAATCAACTGGGAATGGACACCTCAGCCGTGTTCTTCAATAATGCTCTTGATATGGCAACACAGGATGGTAATCGGAAACTTGCCGCCAACGCATGCATGTCTCTTGCTAGTTATTATGGCTATTTAGCTCAAGAAACTGACCAAGCATATGCTATTGCATGCAGAGCGAGAGACCTTGTTAGTTATATGGGAGATACTTCAAAACTGTATATCAATTATAGCGGAAAGGCAATGATATATCATGGCATGTATGAAATTGATCAAGGAAATTATACGAAAGCCCAAGAAGTTTTTTTTGATGCTATTGAGCAGTTCGAAAAAATAGATGAACAACGATCTATTCTCGTTGTTTACAACCAGTTAATCTCTCTTTATGGTATACAAGAGATGTTTCTTGAAGCAGAAGATATTTTGACAAAAACAATTCAACTATGTGAAAAAAACAATTGGGTTTATGAAAAAATGATCTTTCTCTCTAACAGAGGGAGTATGCAATATCTTCAAGGAAGGTTTATAGAAAGTATTTCTAGTATGAATGATGCTGAAAGGGTAATTTATGACTTTCTGGACACCACTGACTATTATAATTTAAGTTTTATTTATTCTTGTAAAGGAAGTAATTACTATGAATTGAGCAATTATGACTCGAGCTATTATTATCACAAAAAAGCACTCTATTGCAGTCAAATTACACAGGTACCTTCCACCATTATTTCTTCCTATTCTGACCTAGCACAAGATTGTGTTATGCGAGGAAACTTGAACCAAGCAAAGGTTTATTGTGAAAAGATGCAATTGGGAATTGATTCAACTCAAAACTCTCAAGAAATTATGGCAGGTTTAATCGGTTGGATAAAATACCATGAAGCTGCTGGAGAGTTTGAAGCCGCTTTGGAAAAAACGACGACCTTGATGGAGCTGAGGGAAGCTTCTATTAACGAACAAAACATAAAAGAGCAGACTTCACAAAAGATGGCGTTTGAATTTGAAAAAGAACGCTTATTAAGTGATAATGAAATTCAAACTAAAAATGAAAAACTTACTAATGAACAAGCTTATAATTCTAAACTAACAATTGGTATAATCGCCCTGGTAGCTTCTCTTATTATAATGGCATTATTGTTTTATTTAAACATTAAACAAAAAAGAATTATTTCCAATAAAAACGAAAGGCTGAATAACTCTATTGAAGAAAAAGAAACCTTACTTAAAGAAATTCACCATAGAGTAAAAAACAATCTACAATTGGTGTCTAGCTTGCTTGATTTGCAATCCAAATCAATTGATAATGATCAAATAATCTCGGTATTTGAAGAAGGGCAAAACAGAGTTCAGGCAATGGCATTAATTCATCAAAAACTCTATCAAAATGACATTTCAAGTGAAATTGATTTTGAAGATTATTTAAAAGCGTTAGCAGGACATTTCGACTACCTTAATGTTTCTCCAAAGGTTGACTTTGAAATTGATTGTAAAGATATTCGACTTGATATAGACACCGCAGTTCCGCTAGGATTAATTATAAATGAACTCTTCACAAATGCATATAAACATGCTTTTAAAGACATTGATTTACCTAAAGTTTCAGTATCCATAAAAAATGAAGGAAGCGGTGAGTATATTATGAAAATTAGTGATAATGGTCAAGGACTTCCACCAGATTTAGATTGGTCTAAAACTAAAACACTGGGGTTAAGATTGATTCGGAATTTAGTTAAACAATTAATTGGGAAAATAGATTATGAAAACCAACCCAATTTAAGCGTATTTTCTATCCAATTTAAAAATCAATTTGGACGAAATCTTTTAGATTAGGGAGGAAAAACTCCCGCACGAAAGTGTTTGTAAATTGTAAAAAATGGAATAGGCAAAATTATCTTTCTCTCACTTTTTTTTTTGCGATTGAGAGGGTAATTTGCACTTGTTCAAATTCACCGATTCGGTAAAAAAAGATTTAATTATTCATGATTGGGCTAAAAAAATCTATTGCATTGATTTTAAGCTTAAAATAATTCAAAAAACCACTATTAAAAGAGCTCCTTTTTTTGTAGTTTCACTGTACAAATGAAACCTAGCCTTTTTCTATGAAACTCTACTCTATTTCTACTCCTGCAACATGCTCAATCTCTCAATTTTTGAAGGCTTTAAAATAAGATACAATATGAAAATTAACGGGTTAATAATATTTCTTTTCTTTTTATCTATTTCTACTTTATCAATTAGAGGAAATGCTGCCAATATAGATTCATTAGAAACTCTTTTAAAGACTACAGATGACATAGAAGTTAAAATTGAAACGACCATAGAAGTGGGACAACACTACAGGATGTTAGCCATGGATACAGCCATAGTCTTTTTTAATGATGCAATCAACATGGCTTCACGAATTGGAAACCGTGAATTAGCAGCAAAGGCTGCAATGTCACTTGCAGGTTATTATGCATATGCTTCAGAAGAAACAGATCAAGCTTACGCTGTTGCTTGCCAAGCCCGTGACCTTATAAGTTATATGGGAGACACCTCAAAACTATACGGTAATTATTGCGGAAGGGCTGAATTATTTGGAGGCATGGTTGAAACTGACCATGGTAACTATACAGAAGCACAAGAATACTTTTACAATGCACTCTCCTATTTTGAAAAAATAGATGATCGTAGGACTACACTTTTCGCTTATAATCAACTCACTGTTATTTATAGCATGCAAAATATGCTAATTGAAGCTAGAGAAATTCTTGACAAAACAATTACCCTTTGTGAAGAAAATGATTGGCATAATGAAGAAATTGTATTCCAATCCAACAAAGGACATATCCTGTTTCAACAAGGGCAATATTTGAAAAGTATTGAAACCCTAAAAGAGACTGAAAAACTCTTCTTTAAATATGCGGATACATCCAACTATTATAAATTAGGGTACATCTATCTTGAAATTGGAAATAACTATTTTGAAATTGACAATTATGACTCTAGTTATTTTTATCATTTGAAGGCATTTAATTGTAATAAACAACTCAATATTCCTTCTTCCATCATCCATTCATGTTCTTCCTTAGCAAGAGATTGTGTTAAACGTGGAGAACTAGAGTTAGCAGAATCATATTGCGAAAAAATGCAAACAGAAATAGACTCCGTTGATTCTGAAATTCTTGAGGTCTTGGGTTATCAAGCCTGGATAAGTTTTTATAAAGCCTCTGGTCAGTATCAACTTGCAATTGATAAAATGGACACCTTAATGGTACATAAAGAAGCCATGGTTAATGAACAGAATATTCAAGAACAAACTGCTCAAAAAATGACTTTTGAATTTGAAAAGGATCGTTTATTGAGTGAAAGAGAGTTAGAATTAAAGAATGAAATAATCGAAACTGAGAAAGTTTATAATAATAAACTAAAAATTGGACTTTGGATTTTGGGCGGCTTACTTTTAGGCTTGACTTTATTGTTTTATTCAAATTTCAAACAACGTAAAACGATATCTGTCAATAATGAAAAGCTAAACGAATCTATTATTGAAAAAGAAACGCTCTTAAAAGAAATTCATCACCGTGTAAAAAATAATTTGCAGCTTATTTCTAGCTTACTCGGCTTACAATCCGAATCCATTAATGACGCTAAAATTCTGTCCATATTTGAAGAGGGACAAAATCGAGTTCAAGCCATGGCTTTAATTCACCAAAAATTATATCAAAATGATGGTTCAAGTGAAATTGATTTTGAAGATTACTTAAAAGGATTAGCTGGACATTTTGGTGAATTAAACAATTCGGATAAAGAAGTTAAAATTGAAATAGATTGCGAAGACATTATATTAGATATTGACACCGCGATTCCGTTAGGCTTAATTATAAATGAGTTGTTTACAAATGCCTATAAGCATGCTTTTCGAAATATCGAATTACCAATATTGTCGATTTCAATTAAGAAAATGGACAAAGGTGAATATCTGTTAAAAATGACTGATAATGGACAAGGCTTACCTGTTGATTTGGATTGGTCTAAAACAAAATCACTTGGACTCCGACTAATTCGTAATTTAGTCAAACAATTAATTGGAAAAATAGATTATGAAAATCACGAAAATTTAAGTGTATTTTCAATTCAATTTAAAAATCAATTTGGAAGAAATCTTTTAGATTAAAACAGAACTATGAGAATAGCCATTGTAGAAGATGAAATGATTATTGCAGACCATATTCAAACCTTACTAGAAGCTGAGGGATATGATGTGATTGAGCCATGTGTTACTTATGGACAGGCAATTGAAATGCTAGAGACTGAAAATCCAGACTTTGTGCTTTTAGATGTGCAACTTGCTGGAAAGAAGGACGGCATTGACGTTGCTCGTAAAATTGATAGTGATTATTTTGTACCGTACATTTTTATCACGTCGTTTTCCAACAAAGCAACTCTTGATCGTGTTAAAACGGTTTCGCCCAAAGCCTATTTAGTGAAACCTTTTAAAAAGGAAGACCTATATACAGCACTAGAACTGGCATTTCATAATTTTAATCATAATAAACCGGAACAAGAAACACCGTCTGAAAACATAAAGACATCATTTTTTGTTAAATCAAATGGTCTTTATAATAAGATTAAATTTTCGGATGTATTGTTTATTAAAAGTGACCATGTTTATGTAGAGATACACACGACTGATGGGAAAAAAATAGTTCACCGTGGAACTTTAACTGACATTGAAAAATCGTTTCCTGAATCTTTTTTATTTCAGGTTCACCGCAGTTACTTAATTAATAAAGATTCTGTTGATGCAATCAACTCAAGTCATGTTCAAATTGCATCACATGAAATTCCTATAGGAAAGAAATATAGAGAAGTTTTATTAGCGCAATTTAATTTGAAGTAAAATATAAAAAGGCCGCCGAAAATAAATTTCGACGACCTCTTAACTATTCAACTAACTTACTCTTTAGTTTTTTATCAATTTGGCAAATTGTGTATTTTCACCTGATTGTATCTGAATAAGATAAGTTCCTGCTGTCATGTCCTCCATTGAGAACTCAACTTGATCTGTTCCTGTACCTGTCATTACAAGATGTCCATCAATATTAAATAGTATGTAATTAAATTGTCCTTCATACTTAATAGTGACATCATCAACAGTTGGGTTTGGATAGATACTGATATTTTTAGCTGTATTCTCTCCAATACTTGCTTGTGTCCCAATAATGATTGTTGCCTCAGCAGAACAGCCAGTACTTCCTTGAACAGTTACTGTGTAAACTGCATCAGCTAATCCTGTTAAATCTTCGTCATCATCAAAATCACCTGTTCCATCAATATCCCAATCAAAGCTGTATGGAGCAACACCACCTGTTACCGTGATATCAATTTCTCCATCTTCAAAAATCATTTCATCAATTGTCACATAAGTGATTTCAATCTCTTCAACTACAGTTACTGTAATTTCGTCAGAATTTGAACATCCGTTGTCATCTGTCCCAACAACTGTGTAAGAATAAGTTCCTATCTCTCCTGGTACATACTCTTCTCCATCAACAATAGTTTCTGGATCCCAAGCATAAGATGTTGCTCCTGAACCAGTCAATACAACTGGAATTCCTAAACAAACCTCATCATGATCAACACTTGCGCTTACAGAAGGTAATGCATGTACTGTAACATCAATTGATTCTGAAGTTGAACAACCTGTTAAGTCATAAGTACCTGTTAAAGTATAAGTTGTTACTCCAACTGGAGGTGTTAAATCTAGAAGATCCCAAGAATAAGTATCAGCATCTCCACCAGCACTTAATACAATCTCATCTCCGTCACAATAGCTTTCTCCACCTACTGATGGAAGAACTATTGGAGCAGCCAATACTTCAATCTCAACTGAAAGTTCACAATCTAAAGGATCTTCACTTGTTGCAGTATAAGTTATTAAACCAGTCATTCCTGGATAAAAACCTACACCATCAGTAGCTCCACCATCCCATATAATTGTTGCTCCACTTTCAGATGTAGCGTCTAACGTTAATAATTCGTTTTCACAAACAGTGTAATCAGAAACATCTACCGTTAATGGAGAACATAATAGAATAATCTCAATAGTCTCAGTTGCTTCACAACCATTTGCATCTCTCACTACTACAGTATAGAAACCTGCAGAAAGATCAGTTAAATCCTCTGGATCATCAAAATCATCTGCTTCATCAGTATCCCAATCAAAAGTATATCCTGGTACACCTCCTGTAATCGTTAAATCTATTTCACCATCATCCATTGTCTCATCTACAGTTGTAAATGAAATCACAATTTCAGGATTAACATTTACATCAACAGAAGCTGTGTTTTCACAACCATTGTCATCTGTTCCTGTAACAGTATAAGTAGTTACACCTTCTGCTGCTGGAGTGAAAGCAACACCGTCAGTTACGCCCATGTCCCAAGCATAACTTGTTGCTCCGCCACCTGTAAATGTTACAGATTCATCAAAACAAATATCATCATCATCTACAGATGCAGTTACAGTAGGTAATGCATTTACAGTTCCATCAACAGACGCTGTATTTACGCATCCATTATCGTCTGTTCCTATAACAGTATATGTTTCTGTTCCTACAGAGACAGGTTCAATAGCAACACCATCTGTCACTCCCATGTCCCAAGCATAACTTGTTGCTCCACCACCGGTGAAAGTAAACTCATCACCTAAACAAATTTCATCATCATCAACCGAAGCCGTAACAACTGGTAAAGCATTTACAGTACCATCAATTGTAGCCGTATTTACACAGCCGTTATCGTCTGTCCCTGTAACAGTATATGTTTCTGTTCCTACAGAAACAGGTTCAATAGCAACACCATCAGTTACACCCATGTCCCAAGTATAACTAGTTGCACCACCTCCAGAAAAAGTAAACTCATCACCTAAACAAATTTCATCATCATCAACCGAAGCAGTAACTGTTGGTAAAGCATTAACTGTAATTTCAACTTCAAAAAGGCAATCTTCATCAGAATCACTTGTTGCTGTATAAGTTGTTACTCCTACTGGTGGTTCAAAATCTTCACCATCTACTACTCCCATGTCCCAACTTACTGATCCACCTGTCTCAGAACTAGCTTCTAATGACAATAATTCACCTTCACAAAACTCAACACCTGATACAGTAGTAGTCAAACCAACACATAATGGTGTAATAATAATTTGTCCGTTACCTATTCTAGTTGCATTAGTAAACGCTAAACTGACAGCTTCAGGAATCGCATATGATGAACCTCCGCCACCACCGGCTCCCCAGTTACCACCACCAGCTCCACCGCCGTACCAGCCGCCACCGCCACCACCGCCACCGGTAGATACAGTTCCTCCATCTCCGCCTAACCCAAAGCATCCACCTTGTCCTGCTGAATTTGTTCCACCAGGTCCGTCAAATGCTGCTCCGCCTTCTCCACAAGCTCCTCCAGTTCCTCCAACAGTACCAATACCACCGAAGACAGCGTAGTTTCCACCAGCTCCACCACCGTCTCCGCCGCCGCCGCCGCCGCCGCCAGGCGAACATGCGCAGTCTCCCGTACAACTTCCAACTCCAGAATCTCCACCTGCAGTAGCTGTACCAGTTCCACCAGTATTTGCTACTTCATCAGAAGACTTTCCTCCTAAACCACCAGGATAGCCACCGCCACCGCCGTCATTATTATCGCATGTTCCTCTTCCTGCACCGCCGCCACCGCCAGCAACAATAACACGATCAGCTAACGCTCCACCTCCTTGACGAACGTCAGAAGCACCTCCACCAATAACCCCCGCTCGATCACTTCCAGATCCACCTGCAGCTCCACCGCCATTAAATCCATCAGCAGATCCACCCACGTAGATTTCTAATGTCTCACCCGGGGTTACATCAATTTCTCCGCTTATATAGCCACCAAGGCCTCCTTCAGAACTACCGTGATCAGTACCTTGTGCTCCATAAGCTTGAACTTGAATTGCTGTTACTCCCGGAGGAACAACATATGTTTGGACAGCTCCAGTATAGTCATATGTGACTACCTGTCCTAGAACCGAACTTGATACAAACATCAAGCACAGCTGGAGAAATAATTTCATTTGTGTTTTCATTGTTTCTTTTTTTTGATCGTTAAATTGAATAATGAAGCAAATATGAAGCAACTAAAGGATCTTAAAAAATTATTGTTTTGAACACCCTAAAAAGTGTTACGAAAGCATTGAATTATGTTAAAAGTGAAAAATCAGGGAATGATTTCATTGCACCAAAAAGCTTTGAATGAACTGTAATAACTAAACAAAGGCATCAATATGTCTTATCAGCCTGCTCTTTATATTTTATTATATTTACGACTAAAGTTAACCTTACCTACACTGCTATGATTCGAATTTTCCTATTCACCTTTTTGCTTAGTTTATCCTTTTTTTCTAATGCAACACCTCCACCAAGCGATTCTATAGTAGTTAAGAATTATGTTTTTGAAGAAACAAAGGATAGCTATAGAAACAAAATGTACACTGCTAAACTGCACTTTTATTTACCAACAAATGGCAAGATTAAAAGTTTAGCCCTTGTTGCTCCTACCACAGCTAGTGATGTAAATTTATCTGCGAATGTTTCTAATATCACCGCGGTTCCAAAAACTTCTGATGAATATCATTTGTATATAGGTTTTACAATTAACACTGATATAACAAAAGAATTCAGCTTTAAATTGGAAGCAATAAATGACGCTGGTACGGTCTTAAATGACAGTATAGGTTTCACCATTAAAATTAAACCAATAGCTGAGGAAAAATCACAATTTTATCAAAAAGACTTTTTGATTAATGGAGATGCTTATTCAATTAAAGCATTTGAAAAGAAAAAAAAGGAGTTTGATCGCTTTGAATTTGAATTGATCTCAAAAAGTAGCGAGGGTAAAGAAGTTTTCAGCATAAATGACATTTCTCCTGAAGTAAAGAATATATTATTATTTAAAACTTTACTTGGCTCAGCATTCTCAAATTCTAACACAGAGGAAAAAACAGATGAAGGTGCCATTTCTGAAAGAATTAAAACTTATGCAGAATCAATAGCTCCTTCAGGAATCTCTCCTAACCCTAGCACAACCAATGACATACTATTAGATATTGACACTATTATTGATGCAATTAGTAAGAACAAATTACAAGGAATTATATCTGCAGAGAAATTACTTGAGCCATTTACAAAAAACTTATCGGATAGCGGATTTGTTGATGAGGCCATTGACATAAAAGCTAAAGCAATGGCTGCAGACATGGCTGATGAAAAACTGGAAAAGGAAGAAGAAACAGATCTTTTTGGCACTGCTAGTCAATTACTTTTTGACGCATATATGGCGTACACCTCAATTGAGGCATTGAGAGGAAGCAAAGCAGGCGAATTAACTGCGAACTCTGTAATTCCGATTTATAGTAAGGATAAGGATGATGATGACAATAAGTTTAAACAAAATAGTGAGTTAGTTGTTAAGTCTATCAAGGTTGAATTTCAAGACGAGCAAATAACAGGCTTAAAAATAACAGGAAAGATTGCAACAAATGATAATGATTCGTTAGATATTGAATTTGAAAATACAATTCCTTATCCATTTTCTAGAAAAAAGGATGTTAGTTTTAATCACCGTTTTAGAAGCAAAATTTATTATAAAATTCGCAATAAAGGGTCATTTGAAGATCATGTGATTGAAAACACAAAAATGGAGCAAAAATCATTTATTTACTTAGATGAAGTGCTAAAAAATGATTATTACCTTATTGAACAAACTGAAAACTATAGTCCTAAGGACACGATTATTACGATAGTACCAAATGCAGAACCAATAACAGTATTCAAACCAAGCTCTGTTAAATTAGTTAAAGTAAAAGTGTATTCCGATTTTATTGGTTTAGGAGAAACAAACCCAAATGGGTTGATTCAAACGGAAATAACTAGGCGTATTTTTCTTAATCCCAATTCAAGAAGATTGCCATGGCAAAAAAGAGGGAATTTCTACATTGGAATGTTCAATAGTTTTCGGCCAAAAGTAGCATTCACTAAACTTGAATCGAATAAAAAAAGCCTAGCGATTGACACTTTATGGAGCAGCTCTGACACATTACAACTTTATACGCAACCCATTAATTTATTGAGGAGAACAAAACGCCATTTTGGTTTAGAAGGAAATCTTTTATATGCTGGTTTTCCCAACTATCACATGAAAGTATTTTTAAATTTTGGAATAGACCTTCGCCAAGTTGACATAAAGGTTCCTACTTATGATGAAAGTTCTACGTTCATTACAAATACCAACAAAACCGCATCAGATATAAGCCCCTATTTAAATTTAGATGAAAATCGAGTTTTCACCTTAAATACTATATGGTTATACCCTGAAATTGCTTTTGAATTTAGACCTGATTCTGACTTTAAATTGGCCTTAACAATTAAAAGTTTATCCACTCCTTACCAAAGCAAGATAATTGGAATTCATAACGCCAATTATAATAGAAAGATTCTTCGACCAGACATTTTGAATTTTAAATTCGAAGTATCAGGTCGCTTCAAGGCTTTCAAAAACAATTCGAAGTTCTTTTTTAGAACGTATTACAACCTTTCTATCAACGACACCCATAGAGACTTTTTCCAAATGCAGGTCGGTTATTCAAGAGATATACTAACTCATCTGAAAAATAAATAGACAAAGGATTTTTGATTAACCATTAAAAGCCCGTCACAAGTTCAAAAGAAGTTTTTAACAGAGGATTACGATCTAATGATGGGGTTCTTAATGCTTTCTTTAATGCCCTTTATCCGTATCAATTCTATTGTATAAATACAATCTTAATTGAATCGTAAATTAAATACGGTAAGTTTGAGATTAAATGACAGCCCAACCATACTCTTAAAATGAATATGGTTAATTAAAGTTGAGGATTTTCTCTAAGCTAGAAATTTATTATATCATTGACGACGGTAAAGAGCATCAAGCCTAATACTAATACAATACCTACAATTTGAACGATCATTTTCACTCGATAAGAAAGCTCGCGCCCAATTATTGTTTCAGCGATTATGATAACAATTTGCCCGCCATCTAATGCAGGTATTGGAATTAAGTTTGTTATTGCCAGTATTAAAGATATTAGAGCTGTGATTCGCCAAAAGCGCATAGCTTCAAAATCTGATCCGTAAATCTTTGCAATTCCAATTGGTCCAGTAACTGATTTTGTGAACTCTATTTTTCCTGTAAATAATGCAGAAAGTCCTGCTATATTAACATTAAGCATGTCAATACTTTCTTTATATCCGTATGCAATTGAACTACCAAATCCATAAGGTTCTGTAGGTTTAGTCGGTAGCACCCCCATAAAGCCTAGTGCTCGAGTTGAGTCGGTAAAGCAAGTTAAACTGCTTAATTGACCATTTCTCATCACTTCTAAATCTAATGTATCTGCATCTGTAATATTGAATAAGATATTTTTTACATCTCCAAAGGCTTCTACTTCGTAATTGTTAATAGCTTTAATCTTATCTCCAGCAAGAAGTCCTCCTTTTTCTGCTGCCGAACTTGGCAAAACAGAATCTACCACTGCCTCATAATTAGCTGCGGCATATAACAAGATGTCTCTATTTTTATAAGTTGGAGGAATTACAATATCTACAGTTTCTCCATTTCTATCAACCGTTAAAGCTGTTTCAGCGAAAATATTTTTGTTATATGAATCTTGAATTCGTACAACCTCATCACCATTTACATGTGTAATTCGGTCCCCTGTTTCTAATCCAAATGCTTCACCTTCTTCATAAACATACATTCCCTCAGTCATAGCTGAAGATGGCACATATTCTTTCTCTACAAAGTAAATAACACAAG
>CAKZPK010000138.1 GCA_937139035.1 uncultured Crocinitomix sp.
CGGGATGCAAAAATGAATGCACGCAATAATAAACTAAGGTTAATTTTTGAAGGTGTAAAATCAATTTCTAAAGCAATTGAAAATTTAGGGCGGATTGGCTAATCTTGCTCTTTTTATTTGACAGTGCTAGACTTATATGACAAAGGAGCAAATAAATATTATTAATTCTATCATCTCGGAAACATTGCCGATTTCTCAAAAATCGATAGATGAATTTACGGACTTAATAACGATTAAAACCTTCTCTAAAGGCACGCACTTTATTCAAAAAAACAAAACTAACAACCTTGAATATTTTCTACTGAGTGGTATATGCAGAAGCTATGTACCCAACTATAATGGTGATTTAATTTCAATCTCATTTTTTCAAGAAAAAAGCGTCATAACACCACATGTAATTCGAACTACTGATCAAAAATCAAGTCTTGACTTTGAAACCCTTACAGATTGTGAAATTGCCACTGTCAATGCTACCGATCTTCTTGATTTAATGATTAAAAACATTGAAATTAGAACCTTTGCCAATACGGTATTGCAACGCGAACTTATTCTAAAGGTCAATAAAGAAATTTCAATGGCCTCTTTCAATGGTAAAAATCGGATATTAGAATTGAGGCGTGTTTATCCGAACCTTGAAAATTTCATCCCTCACGAAATGATTGCATCCTATCTAGGATTAACTACTATTTCTTTAAGCAGATTACGCAAAGAAATCTCACTTAGCTAAGTCTTAACAAATGTTAATGGTATTCATTAAGAATGGGGCTTCCTTTGTCCACATCTTAATTATATCATTATGGAAAGACTTAAAAAATATGCAACGGGCAGAAATGTCATCATTAGCTTTATTGTAACATACACTGTGTATGCAATCATGATTTTCTACACAATTCCTGCCTTATTAATCTACTCAAAAGGAATCATCCTACCCGACATGATGCCTTTGGGGTATAACGCAGAGCATATTCACAATTTGCTTACAGAACTTGGAGAAGAAGGAAGAACTTATTATCTTACCCATCAGCTCCCAATTGATTTCATTTACCCTTTGCTTTTTGCACTTTCAGGATATTTATGTTTAGTTTATTTTCAATATAAACTGCACCTAAAAAACGCCATTTGGAGTGTTATCGTTTTTTTACCTGTAATTGCAGGAACTGCAGATTACATAGAAAACTTTGGCATTATCTATTTTCTAAATGCCTTTCCAGATGTTCAAGATGGAACGGTAAATGTCAACTCTGTTATTTCAATAATAAAGAGCATGACAACAACACTTTACTTTATAACATTAATTATACTAATCGGTAAATCTATCATTAACTTCTTCAAAAAATCTTGAGAGCAACTGGTTAATAAGACATATCAAATATTCAATTTAGAAATTTCACTAATTTCTAATTTTTGCATAAGTCTTTGCCTCCCCTTTTTTACGCCACTTTCAGTAATATTCCTCATAACTGCAATATCCTTATTGGAGTAACTTAGCTTAACCAAAATAAGCAAAATCAGATCATTTTTTGTGATTTTTTCGCTTTTGAGCTTTACTTTCTCCGTAAACTTATCATTCAATTGATCATAGTAATAAATAAGCTTTGTCCAATTACTTTCATCAACATAGTTTCTATTAAGAATCTCGGTCATTTGCTCGATATTTTCATTGCTTTGATTTTCTAGCTCTGATTTTAACTGATTAATTACAAGTGTTTTTTCTTTGATTCTTTCAACCGTTTGACTCAACTCCGACTGCAATGTTTTCTTTGCTAATTTGGTATTCATCAATTCTGCCGCAATAATTTTTCTTTTAATTATGTTTCGATAAATTATTAGACCTGCAACCAATAAAAGAATTATTGTAGAAAAGATGACATAAGTCCTTTTCTTCTTACTAATTTCCTCTTGATATTCTAGCCGACTGATTTCCAACTCTTTCTTTCCTGTTTCAAATTGCGCAAGCAATTGATGTTTCAAGCGTTGAGTAGCATGATCATTTAATGAATCATTAATAAGCTTATATAATTCCAAATTTTGTAAAGATTCATGTTCGTTTCTTTTTAATAAATCTACATAGATCAACTTAAAACTTGCCTCCCTTTGCCCAACCATATCTCCGGTTGAATCAGAGCATTGACGAAGTAATTCAAAGTTATTACGCGCCTCACTAAATTCACCCAAAGCAATATTTAAATCCCCTAAAAAGAGATGGATAGAACCTATAGACAAAACAAGCGAATTTTGACACTCAGCTGACTCACATAACTCTCCATAATATCTTGCCTGCTCTAACTCTCCCAAATTAAGGTAGGCTTTACCAAGCAATAAATGCGAATAACAGAGACTTTCATAATTACTTAAACCTAATTCTATAGCCAATGAAACATAATAAACACAACTATCCGGCTCATTTAGCTCCAGATAAATTTCCCCCATCTTTCGAGTGCTTAACAGGTAATAAAACTCATCCATTGGATTAATCATTTTCCCGTAGTACATAACTAGTCTTTGATTATAAACAAGTGCATTTTCAAATTCTCCTAGTTTAAAGTAGAAATGAGATATGTTATGATCAATACCCGCCAACAGAAATTCATTATTAATTGAACTGGCAAAAGAATCTGCTTTAAGATAATAATTCAGTTCACCAACCTCATCTCCAAACGCACCACTATTTACCCCTTTAAAAAGGTAATAATGCACCAGAGTTGTATCAGAAAAACATGATGGATTATCAAGCAATAAACTATCCAAAACATTGATGTACTTCTTTGAAACCTGAGGAGGCTTCCCTCTATAATTCGCTGCAAGTCCCAAATTAGAATATACGATTCCCTCAGAATACCCAATTGATCTTGAAAGGCTATCAATCCTATTTAAAAGATTGATGTTTTCCTGCACATTCTTTACAGAGTGCTTTGTTCCTGAATGTATTATCCTATTAATCTCTTCAATGGTAACATCTTGTGAATACAAATTGTTAAACCGGTTTGAAAAACATAAAAAACATGTTAGAACCGTCACTAAAACTCGATATTTCATAATTTAATTGGGTCAATTTTCAATGTTAAAAATAAATGATGTATAAATATTATGCAAACAGAATATTTGCATTTATATATCAGTGAAAAGGTGTATGCAGTAGTAATTCAATCATTTTATCTATAAAAAATAGTTTGTACCCCTACTGTCCTTAATTGTCCCCTATTTGTCTCCAAAAAAAAAGCAGCTATCCACCTGACATTGTAGATCTTTGAACAAATCATTTTTTATTAATCCAACCTTAATGAACTAGACAACACAATCAAGCTCATGAGGTTTTAAACAAATTTTAATTATGAAAAAGAAACAATTTTTATACGCATTTCTATGCCTATTCTTTATCCAAAATGGATATACACAATTATGGACAGAATTTGACAAAGTTGTCGCAACCGACAGGCAAGCATCAGACTCCTACGGTTTTGCTGTAAGTATCAATGGCGATTATGCCGTAGTAGGGTCACCAGATGCAGATTTGGGACCAGGGAAAACGAATATAGGAGCAGCATATATCTATGAACGATCCGGAGGAGAATGGGTGCAAATTCAAAAACTAACCGCCTCTGATGGGAAAAGCTTTGATCATTTTGGATATTCAGTAGCGATTAGTAAAAAAGCATATGGTATTATTATTGGCGCTCCGCATCAAGATTATGATGCATCAAACACCAACTACATGGGGCAAGCTGGCGCAGCATACCTATTTGAAAAAACGCCTTTAGGTTGGGTTGAAACTGAAAAATTTGTTGCAACAGACCGGGAAGAGAGTGCTCAATTTGGCCATGACGTTGATAGAACAACAACCACTTGCATTATTGGAGCTATAGGTGAAAGAGGCGACGACACACTTACTACTATTAATGGATCAGGAGCGGCATATATTTTTCAAAAAGCCATATCATGGGAACAAGAAGCTAAGTTAGTAGCGTCAGATCGAGCCGCTGGTGATTTTTTCGGGTACTCTGTTTGTATTGAAGCCAACACAGCTGTTATTGGCGCACCTAGAAACAACTTAGACGTTAATGATGAAGACGATATCACAGATGCTGGAGCCGCGTATATTTTTGAACAAAATGCATTGGATCCATGGATAGAAAAAAGTAAATTGACATCTTCCGATCGAAATTCCAATGAACTTTTTGGAAGCGACGTTGACATCAATAAATCAACAATAGTTGTTGGTGCACTTGGTGATAAAGAAGATGAAAATGGTCTTAACCCAAAAAACAATGCTGGATCTGCGTTCATTTTTAAGTGGAATTACTTGATTGATGAATGGCCGCTAGAAGCTAAGTTAGTTGCAACTGACCGAGGAGCAAACAGACGCTTTGGAGAATCTGTTGCAATCACAGATTATCGTATTCTCGTTGGAGCAAGACTAGAAGGTTATAACCCGGTTGGAGCAGATTACAAAATAAAAGCTGGTGCTGCTTATATATATCACATTGATGAAGATGACGATTGGTACCAATTTCAAAAACTAGTCGCATCTGACCGAGATGAGCGAGATTTTTTTGGAAAGGTCGATATTTATGATGACGCTATAATAATAGGTGCGCAATACGAAGACGAAGACGATTCAACCCCAACTCCCACAAACACAATGAGTGGCGCAGGATCAGCTTATGTTTTTCACTATAATAGTTTTGGACCTCCTGGCGCAGCACACTCAACAAGTACAATCCCTGAAGTGGATATTTCATCACCCATTCAATTAATCTTACACCCTAATCCGTCAACAGGTAATGCAGTTTTGAACTTAGCAACATTTGACTCGAACAAAACTTATATTATTACCGTTTATAGTTTACAAGGTGCTATTGTCTTTGAAGGAAGCTCTGCGAACTTCCCATATCCAATTGATTTAAGAAGTCAGAAAAATGGCGTTTATGTCGTACAGGTAAATGATGGTACCACCACTTACTTCTCAAAATTCACAAAAATATAAGTAACTAAAAACTCAACACAACTATCAATAGACGAGAAACAAAAAACCGCTTGACCATAAATTGGTCAGCGGTTCTTTTATTAATTCACACTATGAATTATTATTTCTTCTTTTCTTTCTCCATCTTCTCACAAAATTCTTTCACATAATCATCAGCCGTTTCCCATTCTGAAAAAAATGATTCTTGCACCATTACTTTCTCATCTTTACTAAAATTCACCTTAACTGAAGCCACGTGAGTTTCTTGCCCACAATCATCAAAAATTACTTCACCTTGAATATCAGAAGTAGAATAAAACTTTGTATCCTTATCTAAATACCGACCTGAATGACCAGAAAAATCAAAACGCATATAAGCAGCACATTTCATCATCATTTTTTCTGGATGCGCCTCAACGTAACACTTCGTTAATGGATCTATTAACTCTTTCCTTACCTCATCTCGCACCTCTTGTTGGGTAATTTTAGGCTCTTCATCTCCAAAAACAAATCCAAACCCTGCTCCAAAATTATTCTCTCCTAACACACTTAATGTAGTTAATGAAATGATAATTGTAAAAAATAAATATTTCGCTTTTTTCATCTTGCTCTTTTTAATAATTGGTTTACATTTTTTATTTGATTTTGGTTAAAGTAGATTATCACTTCGCCCAATAAAAGATTAAATATCCATGGTAAATATGCCGTTAGCACAAAAGTTGTTTCAGTATCTATTCCGAACCAATAAACACACAGTGGTGTCATTATTCGCAAAGTAATTCCTGAAAGAGTAAAACAGTAACTACGGATCATCCATTTATAATGTCCTTGAATGTCTCCTTTTAAAATTTTGCTGAATGCAATGTAGGTGAGCAACATCCAAATACTGCTCATTAATAAAAAACCTACACTTGCTGCTGCTCCTCCCTCTGCAAAGAAAGACAAGTACAGTCCTGTTGGTCCAGTTAATAAAAGTATGGAAACAATATATAGTTTTCCGAATTGCTTATGTCGCTTTGAACTGAAACGAATCAATTTGTCAAAAAACAACACAAAACCAGTTATTACAGCGACAATTCCAAAGGCTAAATGCATATAAAAATTTCCTTTATAAATAGGGTTTCCAATGAGATGCTGCTTGAGGTTTAAAAACTTATGGTTAGGGTCAAACGTCATATAACTAGCTGCAATCAACACTAAGTTAATTGCCAATACAGCCACAATTGCCCACAATAAATAAAAACCTACTTTTTTCACACCAGTTCAATTCCAATAACTATACCAATTAAATACAAAATAGGCAAAAAAGGCATGCAATGAGGTTTGGGTTAGCTAACCTCTCCAAATCAATGGTGAAATAGTCATTTGAACTAGTGAAAATTTGCAACTAAAAAACCATTGTACTCACCACAACAATCATTTTGGATTTTTTACCCCCTCAAAAGTTTATCTGGAATGGTTTTTCTAAAATTTAAAACACCAATGGTGTAGCAAATAAATGTAATAGCCAAAAGCACATGGCTCACATCATTCCTATCAAACCATTGCGCGAAACTAATTTTCATGAATTGAAAAAAGGCCGAGGGCAATAGAATCGCAATGCCAATCCAAAAAAACTTAAAATCACCGACTTTGTTTTTTTGATAAATCGAGCCTAACACTACTAATGATAGGATCATACCTAATGCTGAATTTATAGATGGAATCAATAAACCTTTAGAAACATCTTGTACCAAATCTACCTTTAGGATAAGCACCGTTAAACCAGCAAGTGAGAGAATCAATTTCAAAATTGACCAGTTTACTAGACCTTTCCGTATTCTTTTCTTTGGATAGAGTGAAATCATAGCTTGTTCAATAAAGTAAACCGCAATAATAGAAGTGTACCAAGAAAAGTACTTCCCTGTAATACCCCAATAATTCCACATTAAATGCCCTAAACCGCCCACAAACAAACTCACCCCAAACACAATAAAAAATCGAGTCCAGTTTTTATAAAAAGCTGTACCGTCAGATGCCTTGCGAACTTTAAACGCCAATACAATTGCTAATAAAAACAGTAAACTATCTCCAATAAAAGCATTAGGTTCAAGCAGATTCCAATCCGCAACCTGCCATTCTATTTTATCAAAATCTTCGCCTATTTTCATTCTAAATGGTTTTAATTTTTCGCTTACCGATCTCTATTTTTGCAAAACCTTCTTCCTTTTTTCCTTCTTGCCGCTTTTGCGACTTTATCATAAGATACAATGCCAACCTTGGGTAAAAACGAAACATAAACGCCGTTAATTTACCTACAGTTGAAATCACTCTCCGCGATTTGCGGTAATAAATAGACTTTGCAATTAATTGCGCCACCTGCTTTTGCGACTTCACTAAATAAGCTGGACGTTTAGGCACAGGAACTAAAGTTCCATCAGCAGTAAGCATTCTCTTTTCTGCATCATTTTCTGTAAATCCTAAATAGCAAATTCCAAAATGAATACCTGTGTGACTCAATTCTATTTTTAAAGATTGCCAAAAGCCCGTTAACGCCATTTTTCCAGCGCTATAAGCAGAGGCTGAAGGCATGCCATGCAATCCTGCCAAGCTTGAAATAAACAACACACTCCCTTTACTCTGCTTTAAATACGGCAAAGCCGCCATTGTTGGCAAAACAGCACCAAGTGAGTTACTGCAAAACACATCATGAAACGTGTCTGGTTCAATTTTCTCAAAACTTTCATTCATAGTTGAACTTCCGTTATTCACTAAAAAGTCAAGCTGCCCATATGCTTTAATTGTTTCCTCAACAACATATTCGCAATCTGCCATTGAAGTAGCATCTCCTTGCAAAGCAATAACATCAAACCCCATTGCTAACAGTTCATCTCTTGTTTTTAAAAGCTGCCCTTGGCTGCGTCCATTTAAAACCACTTTCGCTCCTTGTTTACACAATTCAATAGCCGTTGCTCTTCCTATTCCGCGACTTGAACCTGTAATTATTCCTACTTTATTTTTAAACCGCATACCTTTTATTTTCGATTAATATATCCGTTTGCTTTAAACCATTCATAACAATCCTTGATACCTTGCTCAAGTGGTGTTTGAGGTAGTTTTAATTCGCGCACGGCTTTTTGTGCTGAGTAATAATGCTCTTCACACGATATTTTTGCAAGTTCCGGCGTAATAGACGGATGAAACTTAAACAAGCGCGCAAACAATGCATTAATTTTGCCATATAGTTTAACAATACCTGCAGGTAATTTTCTTTTTGGTGCGCTGCAATTTACCACCGCTGATATTTTTTCAAACATAGCTTTAAAAGTAAGGTTTTCATTCCCTAAAATATAGCACTCTCCTACCTTACCTAACTTAATTGCGTTTGCAATTCCTACTGCTGCATCTGCAACATTAATATAGTTTTTGCCCCCACCAGTATAACATGGAATTTTATTGTTTATCAATGCTAAAATCATTGCTCCTGAACTTGGTTTAGAATCAAATGGACCAATCATAAACGTTGGGTTAACAATAACAGCAGGTAATCCTTTATGATTAACAGCCTGTATCACCTTTTCTTGCGCCACTTTCTTTGAATCCATATAATCCAATCCATATTTGCCGGATTTATATGAATCTCCTTCTTTACCTGGTTGATCAATAGAACCGAAACCAAATGAATTAGCCGTACCGACATAAATCATTTTTTTGATTCCAAATCTTAAACAGGCTTGAATCACATTTTCAGTTCCTTTTACATTTACCTCATTCACAATTTCAGATCTTGCAGGCCAAACACTTGTGCTAGCAGCGCAATGAATCAAAACATCTTGATCTTCTATTACACGGTTAACATCTTCAACATTTAAAATGTTCCCTTCAACCCGATTCACATTTAAACAATTTAATGTTACAGGGTCTTTTCCTTTTTCTATTAAAGCAGTTACTTCATACTTTCTTTTTAGTAAAACACGTACAAGGTTACTTCCTAAAACGCCATCTGCTCCTGTTACTAATACTTTCATAATTTTGATTTTATGATTTAGTCAAATCTAGGCAGGACGCTTTGTTATAGGGAATTGAATTCCGCAATGAAAGCTTCTCTTTTGTGATTTTCGCAAATCCAAGAATCAGTACAACAGAAAAAAGACAATACTTAAAAATGTAGTATTGCCTTTAAATCATGAAAGATGTTTGCTCCAAAAATGCCCCACAGAAATCTGCAGAAAGTCAATTAGTAATTGAATAAAAGGGAGGACTTTAGATATTGATTTTCATTCCGAATCTAAATCCTAGTAGCGAATAATCTGCAATAGGAAGTTCTGATTCTGGAATAGCCGTATCATTATATTTTTCGTTAACCAATAAGAATTTTTGTAAAGCAAACTCTAATGAAATTGCTTTTTTGTTCTTCATTATATATGAAAATCCATGACCAACACTTAAACCAACTGCATTGAATGTAATATCAAACTCAGCATCTTGATGTCCCCCATCTGCAAAATGTTCGAACGGCACAATAGGACTTCTTAAAAAAGTATACTCAAGCCCAAAAGGGATATAAAATGCAATATTTCTTTGGTATGGGTCATACTGCAGTTTGTACTTTAGGTTTGCATTAAACACTTTTCCTGTACTAACTACTGGTGCTTCTATCTCTAGTCCAACATAATGTCTTCTGGTTAAATACTTTCCAAATCCTAAATTAATACATACAGGACTATGATTTCGATCTCCAAATCCTTGATAAATTGTATTTTCGCTTGACAAGGTTGCTCCAATTTGATAATAGGAAACATTGGCACCAACAGTAAATTCAAACTCATTCTCTTTTCGATCATGCAATTCGATCTTCTTCTTTAATTTACTTTTAATTCTAAATTCTTTATCCTCTTCAAAATAGTCGTAATCTTTTTTCCCTAGAAAGTATTTTTTACCATCAACATCAACAAATGTTAAATCACCATCCTCTTGATCAAAAGCGATAATTTCTCCTTTATTAAATACCCATTTGTCAACTGAACGACATCATAGGTTACCACACTATCTCTGCGTTGCGCGTCAGCAGAAAAGCTAACAATTAAAATGATTAGAAAGAATAAATATCTCATTGCTCTATTTTTAGGTAATTTAAAGGAAGCAAATATACTTAAATCTGATTGTTTGACAGACGACAATAATCGAGGATTTAAAAAAAAGAAAATAAAATGTGACTTTTAGCAAGACCTATGCGCCCTACTAATTGAAACCATTATTTAAATTGATGAAATCTTCAGATAAAAAACAGTTTTTAGCTCAGTATGAGGAAATCCATGAATCGTTAATGCGCTTTTGCATAGTAAAAAGCCGCGGAATTATGGATCCTAAGGATTTAGCAAACGACGTTTTATTGGTGGGATTAGAGAATTATCACAAATTGGAGGACAAAGGTGCATTACTTTCTTATTTGTTTACAACTGCAAATAGAATTTGCCTGAACAAAATTAGAAGGCGCAAATTTGATGGTCGCTATGAAGAGGGTGAAGTTGAGAAAATGGAAGATCCAATCCATAATGTTGATTCGAGAATGGACATCTCATTACTTTATGCTGCTTTAGATGAATTGCCAGAATTACAAAAAGAGGCGGTGATTTTATTTGAGATAAGTGATTTACCTATTAAGGAAATAATGGTCATACAGAATGCGGGAGCATCAGCTGTGAAACAACGTATTAAGCGTGGCCGCGAAAAATTGGCTGAACTAATGCGCGAAAAACCACAGAAAAAAACAGCTGTAGTTGCCGCTATTTTATTTACATCAAATTCATTTAGCATGTCAAATTTAGATGCTTATTTCCAAGTCATTAAAGAATTACCTCTCCCCTTATCCTCAAGCGAAGCTGCCGCAGCTGTTAGCAATTTTCAAATTGCTGGTACAGCAGTAAATTCAACAGCATCAAAAATCGGCAGTGCTTTACTTAAAAAAACAATCATAGGATCTACAATTGTTGGAACCGTAGTTGGTGCCTCAGTTCTTTTGTCAAACAATAATGATAATCCTGGCCAACATGACGCGCTTGCAACCGTTGAAACTGTCACTGATAGTATTGTTGATTCACAAAATTACCGCGAATCTGTAAGAACTGTAAATTATGCAGATGTGACTAATGAAACCACAACAGAAACTAACATAACTGATCAGTTACAGGACGAAACAATTGATATTGAGGAACTTTTTTTAGAAGAAGAAGGGATCGAAAGCCCCTTATTTACATCAAACCATACTACTAATCATATTACTCACAACACTCCTGCTCCAATTATTTTAGAAGGTGGCACCTATCCTTCTGCAAGTGTAGAAACAGTGTTTATTAATCATCTCGGAGACAATATTGAACTCAAGACTTGGGATAAAAACGAAATTAAAATAATAGCTAACCACAAGGTTGAGGCAAGGACACCTGAAGACGAAGCATTAATTCGAGAAAACTTGAATTACAAGATGGAAAAACAAGGAGGCACGCTTACGTTAAGCTCGAACATGTGTAATGTGAAAAAGCAAAAATTGCGCGATAGAAAAAAAGGATTGAGCACCATAACCTTTGGAAATGGAGACAAAATTAAATTCAAAAAACTTGAAATCAATTATGTGGTTATGCTCCCAAAAACTTGCAACCTGAAACTTAAAGGTCGTTTTAAATCATTAATTATTCCCGACATGGATGGAAATTTAACTGCAAGCCTATCCAACAGTAATTTAAAAACGGGTTCTATTGGTGGAAAAGCAGAAGTTAAACTACACTATTCGGACGCTGAATTAGGCACATACAAAGATGCGACCATTTATCTTATGGATAGTGACGCAAGCTTTGAAACAATTGAAGATCTAAACTTAACTGCAAGGTACTCTTCAATCACTGCAGATAAAATTATAGAAAGCGACATGACACTCTTTGAAAGTAAACTAACGGCCGCATCTATCAGTAAAAACTTAACTGCAAGTATTAAATACTCTACAGTGACCTTTGAAAAAAGCAATATTGACAAATGCAATTTAAACGTTTTTGAAAGTAAATTAACGCTACCAAAAATTAATGATTTGGCTATTGAAATGCGCTATTCTACGCTAAACAGTGAAAGCATTTCTTCGCTTAACATTCCTGTAGCATTCGAAAGCAAATTATTTCTTGACCACGTAGACAACCTTATAGGAGCGTCTAGTAAATACAGCGTATATAAAATTGGAGAATTAGTAAATGAAATTGAGATTCATTCTTTTGAAGATGATCTGACCATTTCAAAAACGGGTCTTGCTTCCATGAATTTTCAAGGAAAATACTCCACGTACAAAATTACTTTAGCCAAACCAGCAGATTATAAATTTGATTTTGACGCCAATTATGGCAGTCTTGATTATGGAAACTTAGCATTGACAACAGAGGCGTATGAAACTAAAAACAATCACAAAGTAATTACAGGATATTTTGAAGCTGGCAATAATGACCAAGCCCTAATTAAATTCAAATGCTTTGAGAGTAAGATACAATTGAATTAATATCAGGCATTTACAACTTTGAGCGTGCAAATTAATTTTTGAGACTAATAGGGGGTGTTTTGTGTTAATTCGATTTAACTTTGAATAACACGAAAAGAATTAGATCATGAAATTAAAATACTTGTTGATTTTGGCCGCCGTAACAAGTTTTAGCCTCACCAGTTGTGTAAAAGACACGTGCAACGGTGCATTAGGAAATACATTCCAGTCTGTAGAATATAATTCAGTATTATTAAACGCAGACAGTTTAGTAACGATTAATGTATCCTTAGCAACATTGGATGATTTGCCTACTGATTACTTTACTGATGTCATTCCTTTGGATGACGACACAGACGCCATTACAAATACCGTTACTGTAACAAAAACGAATCTTGAGTTAATCTTGACTGACTCTACTGTTCCGGCGGTGAGCGAAAATGTTGATTTAATCTTCAATTTTGTTTTTGGAGATCGTAGAAATTATATTGACTGCCAACACTCTGGCTCTTCAGACTCTTACTTTCTTGAATTAATGTTCAATTTAGAACAAGTTGAAGCAGGCGTTTTTGAAGTATCGCAATTTAATTGGAATGAAATTTTTGCAGCAGGACATTTATAAAAAAAAATCCCCGTTCAATGAACGGGGAATCTTTATTACAAACTAAACTTAATATTAAATCTTGTCAAATTATTCAATATTTACATTTGAAAGATACGTTGGATTAATCCTCGTTTTCTCAAACCTCGATTAAAGAACAAATAAACTCGATTAAGTTCCTTTAAAATTTAATCTTCAACTCAACTCTTCTGTTTTCTGCTCTACCTTCTGCTGTTGAATTATCTGCGATTGGTTGAGTTTCTCCAAATCCTTTTGCTGTTAATCGATCTGCTGAAATACCTTTTGCTATTAAATAGTTTTTAACAGCAGCAGCACGTTTCTCAGACAAGTTTAAGTTAAGATCATCTTCACCTTGACTATCTGTATGACCATTAATTTCTAAGTTAAATTTAGCGTTTAGTTTCATCATAGTTACGATTCTATCCAACACCTCATTTGATGATTCATTTAAAACATCTTTTCCAGTTTCAAAGTTTATTCCATGCAAGGCATCTTTCAATACTTTTTGATCTGCCTCATTCACTTTAGGACAACCTGCGTTCTCCATTACTCCTGCTACATCCGGACATTTATCATCTTTATCTGCAACACCATCTCCATCAGAATCTGGACAACCATTAGCATCTGCAGTTCCTGCTAAATCAGGACATTCATCTTTTTCATCTGCAACACCGTCACCATCTTTATCCTTTTTTGAACCTCCAAAATTGAACACCAATGAAATTGAATGTTGCAAATAACTATCATTTAATTTTTTAGATGGATCTGAATCCATTCTATCAAAATCTGAATAGATAAATGTTTCTTGTAAACGCAATGCAAGGTTTGGCTTAACTTGGTAAGTTAGACCTAAACCATAGGGAATAATTGTATTTGCTTGTGAATAGTTACCATCAGCAAAACGCATATGTCCAAATCCTGCAAATATATATGGACGCCATTTTGATGCATCTGTTAAGATATTGAATCGTCCTTGCACATTTGCTTGAAACATGTTTTTACGTGTAAACACTACAGGATCTGTTCCATTATCGTAACTCATATCACCATAAGTTGTATGAAATGCAACATCAAAGCGTGGAGTCAATTGTCTAGACACATCCAAACCAACAAGCCCATTTAAATCTTGTCCAAATTTAAAAAATCCAGAGCCTAATTCTCCTTTATATTGTTCTACACCAACATGAAAACCAATCGCCCATTTATTGGTCGAAGTTTGCGCTGTTGTTGCGTATGATAGGGAGCCAAACGCTAGTAATAATAAAATTCTTTTCATCTATATTTTTTTATTTATACAGACAAAGTTGCAGCTTTAGTTGGTTGATAAATTGACCTATCGATTAGTAGAGGTTTAATCTCGATTAATTGTTATCTAACCAACTATCCTTTCCTTAAAGGATTGAAGAAGATCAAACTAAACACTACAAGAATTATAAGTAATCTATCCCACCACGGACGAGGTTTTGGATAAAACCACAACAAAACATAATAAAGTAAAATGCTTAAAACTCCAGCCCAAACAACAATAGGTGCAAGCCATTCCCATGTTTGACGCGAAAAAATAAAATACCGGTAAAAAAACAAATGCTCAAACAAAACATACGACAAAGTAAAGCCCAAAACGAACACTGAAAAGACACGATAAATCCATTCCAAAATTCCGCCTAATTGTTTTTTTACCATAAGTGCCATTCTGCCCTAAAAGTACTATTAGTCAACGGCTAATAATTTGCTATTCAACGAAACATATTAGGTATTCAACAAAACTTATTGTAAGTTAGTATCACCGAGATGAAGCCCTATTTAATCGTCATATTTTTACTTCCATTTGCGCTGTGGTCACAAGATGATTACACGAATAAAAGAGACTCTCTTTTTTCCATTGCAAGAAATCAAAATGAAGCAGACACCATTCGTGGAGCGGCATATATTCAATTGAGTGAATTATACTATATGCAGAACATGGACTCTATGCATATCATTTGTGAGGAGGGGGTAAAAGTAACGTCACTCTACAACCAAAAAATTGCGCCAATCATTCGCAAAAAGTTACTCGACCAAAAATCCCAATTGATTAACAATGCCGCCATTGGATCTTACGCGACGGGAGATTTAAGCACGGCCTCAATTCTTTGGTACAAATCTTTAGAATTAGAAGAAAAGCTGAATGACACCCTTGGCCAAACCAAGGTTTTAAATAACATTGGTAACATTCAAATTGATTTGAACGAAATGAACAAAGCCGTTACCACATTCAGGGCCATTCTTCCCCTGCAAAGTAGCATTAATGACAGTGCCGGTATTGCACGAACATATAATGTGCTAGGTTATGTTGAAAGAGTAGAAGGAAATGATTCTTTAGCATTGGACTGGTATCAAAAAGCATTAGATATTCGGTTACGAATTAACAATCAATCAGGCATTGCTGCAAGCCGTATAAACATTGGTTTTATTTATAAAAAACAAGCAAACTATGAAGCTGCGATACGGCAATATCACCTTGCTGCAGAAATTTACCGAGCATTGGGAGACAGAAGAGGCTTAATCGCTGTCAGTAATAATTTGGCCAACTGCTCATACGAAATTGGAGACTATTTAGCTGCTTCGAAATTTGCACGAAGTGGCTTAATGGAAGCCGAGGAATTACAATCGCTGGATTATCAAATGCACCTTAATGAGGTATTGTATAAAATATATGATGCTACCAAGAAAAATGCAGATGCATTAACACATTATCAAGAATTCATTAGTATTCGAGATTCAGTAGACAGTGAAAAAAATTACAAGGCCTTAATCAACCAGGAGATGGAATACGAATTCCAAAAAAAGGAAAAGATTAAAGAACTGGAACGCGTACAAGAAAAAGCAGCTGCCGATTTACGCAACCAAGCAGAACAAGAAAAGGCATTCAGATTTAAGCTAATTGCGGTTATTGTCTCACTTGGATTAATCCTAGTTGTTATACTGCTCTATTTTATATCGAAACAACTGCGCCTTGCAAAACAACAGCAAATTATTATTGAAAAACAGAATAAAGAAATTGAGATGAAGGCCTTGCGTTCGCAAATGAATCCACATTTCTTATTTAACAGTCTAAATTCTATTAAACATTTCATCATTAAAAATGAGTCAACAGTTGCGGCCGGTTACCTCACCAAATTTTCAAAACTAGTGCGCTTAGTATTAGAAAACTCAAAGCATAACTTAATTAGCTTACAAGAAGAATTGGATTGTTTAAACAACTATTTAGAACTAGAGAAATTACGTTTTGATGATAAATTCGATTATAAAATTACTGGCGATATTGAAGCACATTTCATACAAGTTCCGCCCCTCATTTTACAACCATTTATTGAAAATGCTATTTGGCACGGCATATTAAATAAAGAAGATGGGCTAGGTCAAATAAACATTGAAGTGAAAAGCTTAAAAACAGCCGTGCAAATTGAAATAACCGACAATGGAATTGGACGGAAAAATGCCGCGGAAATTGTTGCCGAATCAGGGTTAGAAAAAAAATCAATGGGACTAACAATAACACATGAACGCCTACAAGTTTTAAACCGTGTAATTGGAATTGAATCAAGCATTGAGTTTATTGATTTGGTTGATGCAAACAATAAAGCCATTGGAACCAAAGTAATTGTATACCTACCTTACCATGAATAAATTACACGCCATAATTATTGATGACGAAAAGCATTGTGCTGAAACGCTTGAATGGCAACTCTCTAATTTTTGTCCAAGTGTAGAATTAATTGGAATGTACTCTTCACCAATTGAAGGATTGGCAGCTATAAAAAAACTAAACCCTGATTTGGTGTTTTTAGATATTGAAATGCCAAAAATGAACGGCTTTCAATTGCTTAAATCATTGGATGAAGTAAATTTTGGTGTCATATTCACCACGGCTTTTGATCAATTTGCGGTGCAAGCATTCAAAGTAAGTGCAATCGACTATTTGGTCAAACCAATTGATGATGATGAATTACAATTGGCGGTTGAGAAAGCAGAAAAATCTAACCGTAAAGAAACAGGTGTTTCAGTTGAGTTTTTACTGGAACAAATGCAAGAAAAAAAATTATCTAACCGCGTTTTTCTACCCACATTGAACGGATTAGAATTTATTGATAAACGAACCGTTATTCGTTGCGAATCTGACAGTAATTACACAACTGTTTATTTTGAAAATGAGGATAAGATGGTTATTTCAAAAACCTTGAAGGAGTTTGAAGACTTATTGCCAGAGCGACATTTTTTCAGAGTGCATCACTCACATATTGTCAACCTACTTTTAGTGCAAAAATATGTGCGCGGAGATGGCGGACATTTGGTCATGAAAAACGGGAACATTGTCCCCGTTTCACGTGCCAAAAAGCAACTTTTATTAGAATATTTGCAACAAAACTAAGGAAGCAGAATAGTCATTCTAAACTGCCTCCTTCACTATATCTAGTCGCAATCTATAGCCTGTGGATAATCGTTATTATAAACCCCTCTACTAATTACGGTAGATTGATAACCCGATCCATCATACTCTTGACGGAAAGAATAACGCTGTACTTTACATTGACCATCTCGCCAAGTTGAATAACAATACGCAACAACGTATCTTCCTGTAATTACAGGTACAATTGTTTTTGTTCGTGTAATGGTCCAATCTGAGCTTGCAATTTTTATTTTCACAAACTTCTCAGTATAACCATTTACGCGTCCATAATCTTGCACGGCTTTTAAGATTTTAGCTTCTAATTTTGAATCATTCATTTTGGCAGAATAATCCGCCCATGATTTTCCCATTACAGGCGCATAACTTTCACCCGGCTTCTTTTTCAAATTGAACTGTCCTGCTAATATTTCTTTAGACATACCAGCACCAAGGTCAAAACCTGCAATTTCAACATTTACTTTGTGATCCCCTTCAGACAAAGCAGCCATATGTGCTATCCATTGTGAGGTTGGTTGAACTTGCGAAGGATCTGGAGATATATAACCTGTAAAGGCCGTCTTAGTTGAATTAAAATCAACTCGAACAAAAAAGATAATATCCTCAATTTGAACACCATCAACTTCTACCATTACCATATGCTTACCATAACCATTATATTGCGGCACGCCAGAATCTCTGGTTTCAGGATAGAACTTTTTGAAAGAATAATCCCAACACCACCCTTGATTATAACCTCCTACATTCATATCTATAGGATATAATGGTTGATTTCTAAATGACTTACTCATGAAGAAGGTAAAATAAATGGGATCGTTGATAGAAAATTCAGTTGCAATGTCTGCATCTGTTATATCCTTGGGCTCCATTTTCTTTTTAGTGAAAACGACCTGACCTAAATGGGCTTGATGAAAAGGACTTACAATTCCCTCATCTGCTTCTGCTCCACCGAGCAATTCCATTACTTCTTCGTCCGTTAAATCTGGAGCATAGACTTTCCCCTTTTTTTGTCCCGCTAATTTGTCTTTTTGATCCTGTAATTTTTCTTTCCAGGCTTGACCATAAACTGGTGCTGAAAAAGTAAGGATCATTACACCGATTGCGAGTAAACATAATGATTTCATAATTCTATTTTTAATTGATTTACGATTCAAACATATGGATCAACCGTACGGCATTATTATATGAATGAGTAGTTCGCAGATATGAATGAGTAATTGACAGATAGGTATAATTAAAACGTAAGTTTCTTCTTTAAGCTTGAGAATCAATAATATATTCCCTATGTTTAAAACATATTAACGCATGAGTAGATAAATGCCAAAGCCCTATTTCATATTCTTAACCATAGTTTTTATAGCAGGATGCAGAAAAGACCCTTTATTTGATACATCCATCATGAATGAAGAGACTTATTGTTTTGAGCAAAGTTCTCATCTGGCTCCTGAACCTGTTTTAGAGGAATTGTTCATAGGTGAAGTATTAGGAGGACCTTATTACACTAACCCAGGCCCTTACCACATCTATTCGATTCAATTTAATCCTGAAAATGCAAACCAAATTGCGTACATCAAACAGGACACGGGAGTAATTGCAAATAAAAAATCAATTTGGTTTTATGATTTTTGTACCAAAGAGTCAAGACAATTGATAGAGGGTTGCTACAACAACTTAAATTGGGAGAAAGGCAACAAGATTTTATACACAGCGTTGGACAATGAAGTTTACAGAATAGACATTTGGGGAAACACTACCCAAATAACGAGCGGAGAAACAAATCAAAAGCCTGGGAAATATTCACCAAATGGTAATTCACTATATACAATAGGAAACGACGGTTTAAGAATTTTCGACAAGACAGGAGAACTTGTAATATTCCATGAGGGCTACCCCACTTTCAAAGTAGTTGATTGGATTAATAATGATTCTTTAATTATCATGAATAATAGCACCGGTATCTACCAATCATTCAATATTCATAACGGCGAACGTGCTAATTTACACACGCAACCAAAATGCCCCTATTGCAGAGACACGTATGTGAGAGAATCTAATACGATCTATTATATTGAGAAGAGATACGACAAAACTAAAGGCTTGTATTCCTTTAATTTTACTAACAACGAAGAACGCTATTTAATGGAATTAAGCTCATCATACGCTTTGCATTCAATTGATTATAATACAGACGCAAAAAAACTTATTTTCACT